>JAOUGF010000153.1 GCA_029857925.1 Gammaproteobacteria bacterium | reverse complement strand
AGGGCGACGCGCTCTTGCAGATCGTCTATGCTAAATCCCGATTTCAGCACGACACGATTTACGGTAATGACACCATCATGAGCAAAATTAGCGATCAATGACATAACACACTCCTTAATCTAAGCCAAACAATGATTTAGTATATTATTATGTTCTAATGTTAAATATACGCCGGATTAGTTGACTAGTCAAGTCAACTATTGTGGCATTTTGGTTTCTATTGGATGACCAGGATTAGGAACGAACGTTATTCATCAATGATTCAATAACTTATACTATATGTATTTTTTATATCAACCACAGCATTTCTTATACTTTACACCACTGCCACAAGGGCAAGGGTCATTGCGACCGATTTTGCTTGAGACGGGGCTGCCCGTAGGACTCCTCCCGTCGAGGTAATACCAACGCCCTGCAACCTTAGAGAAACGACTTTTTTCCCTAATAACGTGTACTCGACCCTGTAATTCATACGCCGCCTCAAATTCGACCTCCCCCGCCTCGTCGCCCTCCCTGCCAAGGTGTGTGTTTATTATCTTTAGGGAACGCCACTTGACGCCCGTTTGCGGTGTATAACCCTGCGCCCGTTGCGCGCGAAAATCTTGATGATCGGTCAGTTCGAGGTAGTGTAGGGTGGAAGTAGCAAACGCCGTATAGCGCGAACGCATCAGTTGTTCTGCGGTTTTTGGCACACTCACACCGGCTAAAAATGGCTCACAGCAACGCGCGTACGGTTTGCCGGAAAGGCAGGGACATTGCAATAAGGCAGACATCGTCTATCTACACCACCCGAAAAAATACCGCCTTCAAATAGTCCGTTTCGACGATCGCTGGATGCACCGGATGGTCCGGCCCTTGGTGGCCGCGTTCCACCAATTGCACAGGACGATTCAATTGGCGGGCGGCATCGGCCACGATACGTATGAGTTTTTCTTCGGGTAAGTGGAACGAGCAAGAGGCCGAAACTAATATTCCATCCGTGGCCAACAAGCGCAGGGCCATTTGATTGTGGTGAAAATACGCGCGCACGCCCTCTTCCAAATCCTTTTTGCGCTTTACAAACGCCGGCGGATCGAGCACGATCAAATCAAATTGACGCTTTTCCTCAATGAGCTTTTTCAATTCGCCTTGCGCCTCTCCAGTGCGTGCCTCAAACCTGTCGCGCACGCCATTGCGTTCGGCATTGCGCAATAAGCCTTTTATTGCATCGCTGGAGCTGTCCACCACGGTGACCGATTCCGCCCCGGCCATTGCCATAGGCATCGCCCAGGCCCCTAAATAACTGAACACGTCCAATACCCGACGCCCAGGCGCGTAGTGCGCCGCGCGGGCGCGATTTAAACGGTGGTCATAAAACCATCCGGTTTTTTGACCGCTAAAAGGCGTGAGTTCATAACGCGCACCGTTTTCTTCACATTCGATGCGATCCGGAAACTCTCCGTATACCAGCACCACTTCCCGCGACAGGCCTTCCTGCTCACGCGCGCCGCTGTCATTGCGCAATAGAATACCGCGGGGCTTCAACACCGTGACTAGCGCCTCGATCAGCTCATTGCGCACGCGCTCCATACCGGCGGTGTTAATTTGCACGACGAGAAAATCACCATAGCGATCTACTATCAAGCCGGGCAGTTGATCAGATTCCCCGTAGACCAAGCGATAGTACGGCGCACTGAACGCACGTTGCCGCCACTGCAGCGCCAACGCGATACGCGCCTGCACTAGCGATTGATCCAGTGCCGTATCCTGTTTGCGGCTATAGAGACGTGCGCAAATCAAGGAATGCGGATTGACATAGGCGCTGCCGATGATCTTGCCGTCACCGCGCGCGATATTCACACAGCTGCCCGGGACGAGATTTTTTAGCGGCGTGCGCGCCACATCGACTTCGTTGCTATATATCCATTCGTGCCCCGCCCTCAGGCGCCGGTCTTCGTCTTTTTTTAGCAATAACTGGGGTAGATGGGTCATTTTAACGCTATAGGCAGGTAAGGTTGTAGACACAACGAGGGGCGTTGTTACGCGGATAGTTCGCCCTACGCAAAATACGCAGGGCGGCAGGTGGCCGGTTATTCGTAGTGCACACCGACGATCTCATATTCCTTGACGCCGCCTGGCACTGTGACGCGCACGGTGTCGCCCTCTTCTTTACCGATGATACCGCGTGCGATCGGGGCATTAATCGAAATCATGCCCGATTTTATGTCCGCCTCGTCATCGCCGACGATTTGATACGTCACTTCATCACCGGACTCCACTTCGATCAAGTCCACCGTGGTGCCGAACACGACTTTACCCGCCGCATTCAGCGTGGTCACGTCGATAATTTCCGCATTGGAAAGTTTGCCTTCGATCTCGGCGATACGACCTTCAATAAAACCCTGTTGTTCTTTTGCGGCGTGGTATTCGGCATTTTCTTTTAGATCGCCGTGTGCACGGGCTTCGGCAATCGCCTGTATCACCTGAGGGCGTGCGACGGATTTAAGATGGTGCAATTCTTCACGCAATTTTTGCGCACCACGCACGGTCAAAGGAAATTTTTTCATGCCTGTAGCTCCCGATGTAAATTTTGCAAGGAATAGACCTCACCACGGCGATCATGCTTAAGTGCTTCACACGTCGCCAGAGCCCCTGCGATCGTAGTAGAGTAGGTCACTTTATGCTGCAACGCATTGCGTCGAATATCGAAAGAATCCTTAATAGCCTGTTTGGACTCCGCCGTATTGACGATCAAACTGATCTGATTATTTTTAATCATATCGACGATATTCGGGCGGCCTTCAACGACCTTGTTGACCCGTTCGTTGGCGATACCCGCTTCACCAAGCACGCGAGCAGTCCCGTCGGTGGCGACTATCTTAAACCCCAGTTCCACCAATTGACGCGCCACCTTGACGGCGTTCGCCTTGTCTGTGTTACGCACGCTTAAAAAGGCCGTTCCGCCGACTGGCAGTTTAACACCGGCGCCACGTTGTGCCTTGCCAAACGCCTCGCCAAACGTGCGACCCACCCCCATCACCTCGCCGGTAGACTTCATCTCGGGTCCTAGGATGGGATCGACACCAGGAAACTTGTTAAACGGAAACACCGCCTCTTTCACCGAATAATACGGTGGAATACACTCTTTAGTCACGCCCAATTGTTTGAGCGTCTTACCGGCCATCACGCGCGCGGCGACCTTGGCCAACGGCACGCCTATGGCTTTAGAAACAAACGGCACGGTGCGCGATGCACGTGGATTGACCTCCAACACATAGATGTCATCCCCCTTCACCGCAAATTGCGTGTTCATTAAGCCGACCACGCCTAATTCCATCGCCATGCGCGTGACCTGCTCACGTATCCGGTCTTGAATCTGCGCCGACAGACTGTAGGGCGGCAACGAGCAGGCGGAATCACCGGAATGTACACCCGCTTGTTCAATATGCTCCATAATGCCGCCAATCAAGACTTGATGGCCGTCGCAAATAATATCCACGTCGATTTCACCCGCGTCATCCAAGAAGCGATCCAGCAACACCGGCGAATCGTTTGAAACCTGCACCGCCTCGCGCATATAGCGTTGCAACCCTTCAATATCATAGACGATTTCCATCGCACGACCACCCAATACATAAGAGGGACGCACGACCAATGGATAGCCTATCCTATTTGCGACCTGTATCGCCTCGTCGGTGCTGCGTGCCGTTCCGTTTTCAGGCTGCTTCAACTTGAGTTTATGCACCAATTTTTGGAAACGCTCGCGATCCTCGGCGATGTCTATGGATTCCGGTGATGTACCGATGATAGGCACACCGGCGGCATGCAGCGCGCGCGCCAAACGCAACGGCGTTTGACCGCCGTATTGAATAATCACACCCTTGGGTTTTTCCAAGTGCACGATCTCTAACACGTCTTCCAACGTCAACGGCTCGAAATACAACCTATCCGAGGTATCGTAATCGGTTGACACCGTTTCCGGATTGCAATTGACCATGATGGTTTCGTAACCATCTTCGCGCAACGCCAGCGCCGCGTGTACGCAGCAATAATCGAATTCTATGCCCTGACCGATACGATTAGGCCCACCGCCCAACACCATGATTTTTTCGCGATTCGTCGGGGCCGCCTCGCATTCCTCGTCGTAGGTGGAATACATGTATGCGGTATCGGACGCAAATTCCGCCGCGCAGGAATCCACGCGTTTATATACCGGCCGCACCTGCAGACGATGGCGCAACGCGCGCACCTCGTCTTCCTTCACGCCAAACAGACTGCTCAAACGCCGGTCGGAAAAGCCTAGCGCCTTTAGACGGCGCATCGCCACGGCATCCAACGCGTCAATGCCTGCACGCTGCGTCGCTTGCTCGACGCGAATGAGTTCTTCAATTTGAATCAAAAACCAGGGATCGATCTTGCAGTAACGATGCACGTCGTCTATCGTCATGTCGTGACGGAAGGCGTCGCCAAGATACCAAACGCGATCCGGGCCGGGCACGGCCAATTCGCGTTTGATGATATCCATCGCGTCTTCGCTACCAGGCACGATCTTTTCGTTAAACCCGTCGCTGCCGATTTCCAATCCTCGCAACGCCTTTTGCAATGACTCTTGGAAGGTGCGACCCATCGCCATCACCTCGCCGACGGATTTCATCTGCGTGGTCAGCACGCGATTGGCGGCGGGGAATTTTTCAAACGTGAAACGCGGGATCTTGGTCACCACGTAGTCGATGCTGGGTTCAAAGGACGCCGGGGTCTTACCGCCGGTGATGTCGTTTTTCAATTCATCCAACGTGTAACCTACGGCCAATTTGGCCGCGACCTTCGCGATCGGAAAACCCGTGGCCTTGGAGGCCAACGCGGATGAACGCGACACGCGCGGATTCATTTCGATCACGATCATTTGGCCGTTGGCCGGGTTGATCGCGAACTGTACGTTGGAACCGCCGGTGTCTACGCCGATCTCACGCAACACCGCCAACGAGGCGTTACGCATGATTTGGTATTCTTTGTCCGTCAAGGTCTGCGCCGGGGCGACGGTGATGGAATCGCCGGTATGCACACCCATTGGGTCCATATTTTCTATGGAACAGACGATGATGCAATTGTCATTGCGATCGCGCACCACTTCCATTTCGTATTCTTTCCAGCCGAGCACCGATTCTTCAATCAGCAACTCTTTGGTAGGTGACAGGTCAAACCCGCGTTCACAGATTTCGATAAATTCGTCTTGATTGTATGCAATGCCACCGCCACTGCCGCCCAGTGTAAATGACGGACGGATGATGACCGGATAACCGATCTGCACCTGCACTTGCAGCGCCTCTTCCATGCTATGGGCGATGAAGGAACGCGGGGTGGATAAACCGATCTTCGTCATCGCCTGGCGGAATTTTTCACGGTCTTCGGCCTTGTCGATCGCCTCGCGTGTCGCGCCGATCATTTCCACGCCGAATTTTTCCAATATGCCTTCGCGCGCTAAATCCAACGCACAATTCAGCGCGGTCTGCCCGCCCATCGTCGGCAACACCGCGCTGGGGCGTTCCTTTTCGATGATCTTCGCGACCGTCTGCCAGTGTATCGGTTCTATGTAGGTGGCATCCGCCGTCTCCGGATCGGTCATGATCGTCGCCGGATTGGAGTTCACCAAAATGACGCGGTAACCTTCTTCGCGCAGCGCCTTACAGGCCTGTGCGCCGGAATAGTCAAATTCACAGGCCTGCCCGATCACTATGGGGCCCGCGCCTATTAATAATATACTTTCGATGTCTGTGCGTTTTGGCATATTCAGTCTCGATAAACGCGGCTCACGCCGTGGGGCGATAGGCCTTGATCAGTTCAATGAAATGATCGAATAACGGGGCCGCATCATGCGGGCCGGGGCTCGCCTCGGGATGCCCCTGAAAACTAAATGCAGGGCGATCCGTACGATGAATGCCCTGCAACGATTGGTCGAACAAGGATCGGTGCGTGGGTGTTAAATTCTTTGGCAAGCTCGTCTCGTCGACCGCGAAACCGTGGTTTTGGCTGGTGATCATTACTGTT
>JAOUGF010000152.1 GCA_029857925.1 Gammaproteobacteria bacterium | reverse complement strand
CGGCAACCAAACAGGATTTCAACGAGCTGCCCATTTCCACCAAGTCGTATTCACCTAGTTTGGCCAGCAGGCCTTGCAGCGATGAGCCCGCATGTGAGCGGCTGCCCGCGACGACGATGCGTGTGGGTGGTGCGCTGCGCACGTGTATCGGATGGGCGGTACCGTCGTGAGTCTTTTTATGCGCGCCTAGGCCACGCGCGGCGAAATAGGTGACGCCGGTGACCGGCGCGTGTATGACCCCCAAAATCGGGATATGGTCTTCGATCAATGCGATATTCACGGTGAATTCGCCGTTGCGTTTAATGAATTCGCGCGTGCCGTCCAACGGATCGATCAACCACAGTCGTTTCCAGGCCGCGCGTTGCGCGAATTCCGTCGCCGGCGATTCCTCGCAAATTTGAGGGATGTCGGGCGTCAAGGTCGCAAGTCGCGCGCGTATGATACGGTGCGCGGCAAGGTCGGCGGCAGTCACCGGGGTATTGTCGAGCTTGTGGGTCACTGCAAATGCGGTTTCGTAGATCGCTAAGATCGAGAATCCCGCGTCCTGCGCTAGCAAGATGATTTTGGGCAATAATTCCGCGAGGTCTAGTTCTATCATCACCGCGCCAAGTGCTCACGTACTAAAAACAACGCCGCGATGGAACGTGCCTCGGTACACTCTGCGTGCTCCAACAAGCTGCCAAGTTGCGAAAGGCGCCAAGGCACCACTGCAATCTCTTCCGGTTCGTCACCGGCGTGGCGTTCGGCGTAGAGATCCTGCGCCAGCACGATATGTGTGGCGTGGCTCAAATAGCTGGGGGCGATGGTCATCGTGCGTAGATGTTGCAATTGGCGTGCGCCATAACCGATTTCCTCCATTATTTCGCGATTGGCGGCGGCCAAGATGTCTTCATCTTGCTCCATGCGCCCTTTGGGTAGGGCCAGTTCATAACGTTGAACACCGGCGGCGTATTCGCGGATTAATAGTACGGTATCCGCGTCTAACATGGGCACCACCAACACGGCCCCGCGCGACGCGCTTTTTAGTCGTTCAAATTGTACCTCGACGCCGTTTTTAAAACGCAGGCTGATCTCTTCCACACGGAAAAGCCGGGATTGGGCCACCGTCTTGATGTCGAGCACATCGGGCAGGTCGTCGGTTTGCGCCATAGGGGTCGGAGGTGTGGGTTAGTCTTCCACTATAGCACCCTCTGCGCCATGCGCAACCCGGAATGTCGTTTGCGCCCACCACCTGCGCCAGCGCGTTTGGCCTAAAACGGCCGCACGATCACCAGGACGACTGCGGCGATCAGACCGAGTGCCGGTATCTCATTGAATAAGCGATAAAATTTATCGGTACGCTGGCGTGTTTCTGTGCGCAGTTCGGCGACCAGGCGGATGCAGAAATAGTGATACAGGACTAAACCCAAGACGACGGCTAATTTGGCATGCAACCAATAACTGCCGTGACCGTAGGCCTCCCAGGCGTAGGCAAATAATAACCACAACCCAAACACCGCCGTACCCGTGCCGCCGATATGGGTCATGACTAAAAGCTTACGCTCCATCACCTTAAACCGTTCGCGGCCGACGGCATCTTGCGTCAGGGCATGGTAAACGAATAGGCGGGGGAGGTAGAATAGGCCCGCGAACCACGTAACCATGAAGATGACATGCCAAGCCTTAACCCACAACATGCGTATTCCCTCCTCATCTGAGACGTATGATCATTGAGTTGCGAAGATAACATATATGATAGACAGTCAATTAAGTTTGTTCGGGTTGTTCTTCAGTGCACTGTTTTCCGCATCCATCCTGCCGGGTGGTTCGGAGGCGGTATTGGCCGCGTTGATGACGCGCGCCGCGCACGATCCCTTAACATTGTGGGTAGTCGCGACACTAGGCAATGCGCTGGGCGGGTTGAGCACCTGGTATTTAGGGGTGTGGATGCGGCGCCGTTGGCCGGGTCGTGAAGTTAAACACAAATACATGAGCGCGGTGGCGAGGGTGCGGGTGTACGGCGCCCCGGCGTTATTGTTCTCTTGGTTGCCCGTCGTCGGCGATGCCCTGTGCCTGGCGGCGGGTTGGCTGGGCACAAAAAAAATGCCTACTATCGCCTTTATTGTCGTGGGTAAGGGTCTGCGGTATGCGGTGATCGTGGTCGCGATGGCGATGACCGTGCGTTGATTTTTAAAAAAAGGCCGTGCAATTAGAACGATCGTTGCAAGGAATGACGTGGTACACTGAATCATTCATAACTGAATCTCCTTAAATTACATGCGTATTCGCGAAATTCCCTACAACTACACCTCGTTCTCCGATCGCGAAATTGTCATGCGCTTCTTAGGCGATGACATGTGGGACGTGCTGAACGAATTGCGCGGGGCGCGACGCACCGGGCGTTCGGCGCGCATGTTGTTTGAGATCTTAGGGGATATGTGGGTTATTACGCGCAACCCGTATATTCAAGACGATTTATTGGAAAATTCGCGTCGTCGCCAGTCGTTGGTGGACACCCTCTATCAACGTCTGGAGCAAATCATCGGGCGTGCGGAGCATAACGAGCTCACCGAAAAACTGACTTCGCGCGCGCGCGCGGCGATCGAAAAATTCGAACGTTGGTTTCCGGCGCAGGACTTGTTGCGCCGACGCGTGTCGCGGCGCTTGGGCAAGGTCACGCGTCGCGACAATATCGACTTCGGCGGTCTGGCGCGTGTCGCGCACGTCACCGACGCCACCGACTGGCGTGTCGAATATCCTTTGGTGGTGGTCAGCCCCGATACCGAAGAAGAGGTCGCCGATATCGTCGCGGCATGCATAGAGCTCGGGCTGACGATCATCCCGCGTGGCGGCGGCACCGGTTATACCGGCGGCGCGATCCCTTTGCACGCGGACAGCGTCATCATCAACACCGAAAAACTCGAGCGCCTCGATCAAGTCGTGATGCGGCGCATCCCTGGCATAGATCGCGCCGTGCCCACGGTGTTTGCCGAGGCCGGGGTCATTACTAAACGCGTATCTGAGGTTGCCGAAAAGGCCGGATACGTGTTCGCCGTGGATCCGACGTCGCAAGATTCCTCGACCATCGGCGGTAACGTCGCGATGAATGCCGGCGGTAAAAAGGCCGTGTTGTGGGGTACCACGTTGGATAATTTGGTGTCGTGGCGCATGGTGACGCCTAACGCCGGATGGATGGAAGTCGAACGTCTGAACCACAATCTGGGCAAGATACACGAACAAGAAAGCGTAATGTTTCGTGTAACACATTACACCAACGATTTTAAGACCCGCGTCGGTGAACCCACGATATTAGAGATGCCCGGCAAGGCCTTGCGCAAGGAAGGTCTGGGCAAGGACGTGACCGATAAATTTTTGTGTGGCCTGCCCGGCGTGCAAAAAGAAGGTTGTGATGGCCTGATTACCTCGGCGGTGTTTTTATTACATCGTATGCCTAAATTCACGCGCACGGTGTGCCTGGAATTTTTTGGCCATGACGTGCGGCGCGCAGTGGGCGCGGTCGTGGAGACCAAAGATTATCTCGACGGTCGCGGCGACGTCGTATTGTCCGGATTAGAACACCTCGACGAGCGCTATGTGAAGGCGGTGAAATACACCACCAAGGCGGCGCGGCGCGAGTTACCAAAGATGGTGTTGTTGGCGGATATCTCCAGTGACAACGAGCATGCCGTCGCCGAGGCCGCGTCGGCGGTGGTGCGCCTGGCCAACGCGCGCGACGCGGAAGGTTTCATCGCCGTCAGCCCTGAGGCACGACGGCGTTTCTGGCACGATCGCACGCGCACCGCCGCCATCGCCGCGCATACCAATGCGTTCAAAATTAACGAAGACGTAGTCATCCCACTGGATAAATTGGCTGATTACAGCACCGGCATCGAACGTATGAATATCGAAAGTTCGATCAAAAACAAATTGCGCATGCTGGATGCCTTATCCGACTTTTTAGATAGCGACTGGCGTGCGTTGTTAACTGCGGAAGGTTTGGAAGACAGCGCCGAAAACGACGCGATCGTACAGGAGAAAAAGCGTGCCGCATGTCAGATCGTGCGCCGCGTACGGGACACGTGGCAGGCCTATCTACAGGCGTTTGATCAACCTGCAGCTGATGTAATAAAAGATCATCACGTCAAAAATATTGATCCGCACGCGAAGTTGATCGATCTATTGTTGCGTCGAGAGCTAAGGATTTCCTATCGTCGCGAAGTCGAGCAACCGTTGAAGGACATCTTTGCAGGTTTGGAAATGCTGGCAGTGCGCGAACGCATGCTGGAGATACATCGTTCGATACGCACGTCGCGCTTGTTTGTCGCCACCCACATGCACGCCGGGGACGGCAATGTGCATACGAATATTCCCGTCAACTCCAATGATTACGACATGCTGCAAGAGGCCGATCGTGCCGTGGACGCTATCATGGCGCTGGCGCAGCAATTGGGCGGCGTGATCTCCGGCGAACACGGCATCGGCATCACCAAGATCCAATATCTCGGCGACGCACACATTGATGCCTTTGCGCGCTACAAACAGCAGGTGGATCCGGCGGGCAATTTTAATCGCGGGAAACTGGCGCGCGACGCCGGGCTGGAACGCGCGTACACGCCTTCGTTGCGCCTGGTGCAACAAGAGGCGTTGATCCTCGAGCAAAGCGCGCTAGGCGCGTTGAATGACGATATCCGACATTGTTTACGCTGCGGCAAGTGCAAACCGGTGTGCAGTACACACATCCCGCGCGCCAATCTTTCTTATTCCCCGCGCAATAAAATTCTCGCAACGGGCCTGATTATCGAGGCGTTTTTATACGAGGAACAAACGCGGCGCGGTATTTCGCTGCGCCATTTTGATGAAATGAACGACGTGGCGGACCATTGTACCGTGTGTCATAAGTGCCTCAATCCTTGTCCGGTCAATATCGATTTCGGCGACGTCACCATGCGCATGCGCAGCATCCTGCGCGCGCGCGGCCAAAAACGTTTAAACATCGGCAGCGAACTCGCGATGGCGTTTTTGAACGTCACCGACCCGGCGACGATAAAAATTATGCGCAAACTGATGGTGGACTGGGGCTTCCGCGCGCAACGCTTCGCGCACAAGCTGGCAAAGCAAAAGAAATGGTTCGCGCGCGCGAAGCTGCCGGAATCCACGACCGGCGTCACACCGATGAAAGATCAAATCGTCCATTTTATTAAAAAACCGTTGCCCGCGCATATGCCCGCGCAAACCGCGCGCCAGCGATTGGGGTTAGAAGACAAACAATCCATTCCGATCCTGCGCGACCCGCGTAAGGTGACGGAAGAAAGCGATGCCGTGTTTTATTTTCCGGGCTGCGGTTCGGAACGTTTGTTCAGCCAAATCGGTTTGGCGACGATGGCGATGTTGTATGAGACCGGCGTGCAGACGGTGTTGCCGCCGGGCTATTTATGTTGCGGTTATCCGCAGGCGAGTGCCGGTGAAGAGGCGCGCAGCCAAAAAATCACCACTGACAACCGCGTGCTGTTCCATCGTGTCGCGAACACGTTAAACTATTTGGACATTAAGACCGTCATTGTGTCCTGCGGCACCTGCATGGATCAATTATTGAAATACGAGTTCGAACGCATCTTTCCGGGGTGCCGATTGCTGGATATACACGAGTATTTGGCCGAGCGCGGCATCACCAGCCAAGGCGTAGAAGGGCAGCATTATCTGTACCACGAACCCTGTCATACGCCGATGAAGACGCACAATTCGATTACCGTCGCGCAGCGCCTGATGGGCCAGCCGGTGGTATTATCCGATCGTTGTTGCGGTGAGGCGGGCACGCTGGCGACCGCGCGACCGGATATCGCAACTCAAGTGCGCTTTTTAAAGCAAGAACACCTGCACAAGGGCATCCAAACATTGACCGGCGATCAACATGCGCACGGCAAAGTGAAGATGTTGACGTCTTGTCCGGCATGTCAACAAGGCTTGTCGCGCTATCGGGATGACACCGGTTTGGAAACGGATTATATCGTTGTCGAGCTCGCCAAACGTCTGCTCGGTGAACGTTGGGCGG
>JAOUGF010000151.1 GCA_029857925.1 Gammaproteobacteria bacterium | reverse complement strand
CCGCCGAAAGTATAGAGATTTTGATTATTGCCGTGATCCCAGCCGCCGGAGTTGTTTAAATCCACATTGCGACCGAAATCGCCGTATACGTTAATAATGATGCTGTCTGCATGTGGATAGTTTCCGGAGTTCTTCGCCGCGCGAATATGTACCATCGCCGTCATGAGCGCATTCATTAACCTTGTGGTACGCGCCTTGTAGTCGGTATTCCCATTTGCTAAGGCCCCGTTGTGGTCATCCCAGCCACCCATTGCGCCGCCCCCTACAGCGGCATAAAGCGTGTCTGGATTCATCAGCATGAGTGAAACAGCGGATTTTATTGTGGACGCAAAATCGTCCGCTGCATAACTAAGCGCCGTGCCAGCTCCAAGGCCTGCGATATGCGCAGTTACCCCGGCAGTTCCGAAGTTGCTAATGCTGCTGGCAATTGCCTTCCTGGAGGCAAAAGCGTTACGTATGGGTGTCGCGGGTCCGCCGCGTGTTGCATTGGTTTCGTCTGCCAAGTTTTCTAAGTCACTTTCAATTGGAGAACGAAGCACAAAGGCGTTTCTACTATAGGGGTTGTTGGTGCCTAAATCACGACCTAAGGCGGTCGGACGTAGTGCTGCGTCAATTTGCACGTCACCGGGGTTAAACCATTGCGCTTGGCTATCAAATGAGACAAACGGCAAAAGTAGGTTTTCTATGCGTTTGCCGAAAGCGTCGTTTTCACTGCGAGCCAAAATCAATTCACTCAGCGTGGTGCCGATGCCTGAGCGATCCATGTCAAATGAACCCAGTTGATTTTGCAACACGCTTTCACGGTGCGCCTTCAAGTCGTGGGGACGTGAGCGAGACATTGTGCGGTAGACGGTCATAGTCCCAGACTTTAACATCGTTTCCATGGCGTCACCGCCGGCCTCTTTCCAGAAACCATTGGGTGTGATCTGTCCGCCAGCCGTTGTTGTTGGTTGGAGAAGTGATGCGGGATATTTGTTAAGTGAACTACCATTTATATCTACAATATTACTTAGGTTCCCGGCTAATTCCGAAGGGCCGCCGTATAGAAATATATTGATGACCCGTGGAAAGTTATTGAAGGGTATTGGCGTGCTGGATAGGTCCACGCCACTCATGCGCGCGGAAAATTTTATATTGTTTAATTGCAAACCATACGCGGATCGGAATCCGAGCCCTAGGCTACCCAGTCCTATTGCCTTGATCAAGGTGCGACGTTTCATGATCTTGCTCCTGCTAAATCTAGTTGTATGCGTAAATTTCGACTAAGCGCGACGTGTAGTCGAAGACCGATCGCGCAACGTTTTGCATGGCCGAGATGCGATCTATATTGGGTAAAGGTTTGTATGTCGGCAACGGCAACCAACCTTGACCGCCTTTGGCGGTAGGGCCAAATAACGCCTTTAGTTTGTCGAATTCTGTAGTGCTGGGCATGCGACCGGTGACATTTATAAATACATAACGCAGAAAGTCATCATCGTTTAATTGTATCGCCTCTGGATTATTGATGAGGGACTCAAACCAACTCAATTTTGCATTTGCGTTGGTTGCCACATCCCCTCTATAATTCCGGAATTGCTCGCGCAAGGCCTTGTGCGCATAGGAGACGCTAAGGGTGTCGGTCGGCGTGCCGAATAGTCGGCCCAGTTTGTAGTACAGCGCGCCTTGGTTCATCATCCTTAACGTTGGGGCGTCGTTGTTTGTTCTTTCGCCGGTTAGGTTAACAAAATAGTCGGTTGTCTTGTCATTGGCCGGTAACGGCTCGTGCTTCATTCGAGCAAGATAATTCATGTGATTTTCTTCATAAATTTTCATCCGCGCGTTATGCAAAAGATACTCTTCAGAAAACACAACGGAGGCGAAAATTTGATCGAATCGTGTAGGATGAGATTGCGTAATACTGTTCACTAATGCCGCGCGTTGGTCAGTCGGATAATTGGGGAACATGAGATCCACCGCACGTGCAACCATTGTCGGAATTAGGGCGGGATGAGTTGCGATTCTGCGATAGAAATCGTAACAGGTTACTATGCTGTTTGTGTCCAACACATCAGGAACGGGCACATCGTTGACGTCGCTGGTGATGCGAAGTTGATAGCCTTCGTCGTCTGACGTTAAAAACCAGTTTTTGCACGCCTGGGCGGCGCGGGGAACTTCATCGTCGCGGAATCGCAATAAATAAATTTCCATCATTTCACGCACGTTATCTTCCGGCGATCGGAATCGCCGCCAATTTGACTGCGAAATCATGTGATCATAAACGATGTCGCCGATAGGGCGGTCATGCAGTATCGCATCGGCGAGGGTGTTATATATCCTTTCAACATCCTCGGAAAATACGGAGTCCATTTCGCCTGCGGGTGAGAATAGGATATTGTTTGTAAGCAGATATGCAACCCAATAGGCGAAGTGTTCCTTGCTTAACGGGAGCCCGTGCATGATAGCGAGCGGCGCGGCGTAGGCCGTTTCTCTAACCTCCCTCGGTGCGTAGGTTTTGGTTGCGCTGTTATAAGTTGAAAGGTACTTGTGCTGTAGTTCAGTATTCCTTTGGCTAAATTCCGTTCTATCCATCGGTTCCTTCAACGCCCGTTGCGCATCCCCAATCACATCCACGCCCTTCGCGCGCGGATTGCTGAAGCCCGCGCTCATGTCAAAAAAGTCACGCGCGCTGATGCCCTTATACAGCGTGCCTAATAATTTATTCGCGACTTGGAACTGCTGCACGGGTGTGAGCGAGTCATAGGTTTGTTTGCTCAAATACCGAGCAGGGCCGCTGGTAACCAGCCCCAGTGGGTTTTCACCGCTGCTGGGCTTGGGCTGGTTGGATTCGATCAAGCACGAGGACAGGCCAAGTGTTAATGGGAAAAGCAAAAGATAGTGAATTTTCATAATTTCCTCTGAGGGGTTATTCCATCCCCGGTGACGTTTTAAACGACAAAACCCTCAACATTGCTACTACAGTTGGCCATGAATATGACCTAAAATATTCTGATTCGATGTTCTTAGGCAAGATATTCGCCAGAAGGGCGAAAAAATGAAGCCTAACCTTAGATAAAAGTTTCCATTTACGCAAGATGTCTGTAAAAAGCGACAATGCAAATAATAATAAATACAATGTGTTATGTGTCTTGATTGTAAAAAGCCGCTGTTTCACGTCGGCTTTGCCCCACGCTAGTCAAAAAAGGGTAATGAACGCGCCTTAAAAGTCCCTTTCATTACGCATTAGGCCGTGTGAGGCAGGTGCGGCCAATGTGAAACTCTTGCCGCGCCGCTACGCTATATATGCTAATTCTAGTATGGGTTCAAGCGTGGTGGTGCGCGCGCCATAGATGGGGTCTGCGCGTGTTTGGTGACATTTTATGTGAAGGGGCGTAAAAACGGGCGATTCACCTGTATCTAAGAGAATATAGGGTGTTCCACCTGGCATTCTCGTGGACATTGCACTAAAATAACCGTCCAACGCCGCTTAGGCCGCTTGACATCGCTATCCCCTACTTATAGAATCTCGCGCCTTGGTTTCCATGGCTTTGGCGGGCAGGGGCTGTCCTGCCTGTTATTGTTTTTGTTTGGAGCATTAGAATGGCAACAGTGAACCAGTTGGTACGCAAACCGCGCGAGCGCGCGGTGATGAAGACAAAAGTGCCGGCCTTGGCGGGTTGTCCGCAAAAGCGCGGCGTGTGTACACGCGTGTACACCACTACCCCCAAGAAGCCGAATTCGGCCTTGCGCAAGGTAGCAAAGGTGCGTTTGACCAACGGCTATGAAGTGATTACCTACATCGGCGGCGAAGGCCACAACCTGCAAGAGCATAGCGTGGTGCTGATCCGTGGCGGCCGCGTGAAGGATCTGCCAGGTGTGCGTTACCACACGGTGCGCGGTTGCTTGGATACGTCCGGGGTCAAGGATCGCAAACAGGGCCGTTCTAAATACGGCACCAAGCGTCCCAAATCGTAATTTAGCGAACAGTAGATAGGTATACACCATGCCACGTAGAAGAGAAGTCCCTAAGCGTACAACATTGCCGGATCCGAAGTACAAGAGCCCGGTCGTCGCCCGTTTTGTGAATATGGTTATGCGTAGCGGTAAAAAATCCGTCGCTGAGCGCATCATCTATGGCGCCCTGGAGCAGTTGTCCAAGAAATCCAGCAAGAACCCGCTGGACCTCTTCGTGCAAGCGCTGGATAACGTGCGCCCGATGGTGGAAGTGAAATCCCGCCGCGTCGGTGGCGCGACCTACCAGGTGCCCGTCGAAGTGCGGCATGACCGCTCCATGGCGTTGGCGATGCGTTGGTTAGCCGATTCCGCCCGCGCCCGCGGTGAGAAATCCATGGGCATGCGTTTGGCCGCAGAAATCGGTGAAGCCGCGGAAAGCCGTGGCAATGCGATCAAAAAGAAAGAAGATACCCATCGTATGGCGGAGGCGAATAAGGCCTTTGCGCATTATCGCTGGTAAAACTGGAATTATTTGGAGTTATCGTCGTGGCCCGTAAAACCCCTATTGAACGCTATCGTAACATCGGTATCATGGCGCACATCGATGCCGGTAAGACGACTACCACCGAGCGCGTTTTGTTTTATACCGGTGTGTCGCACAAACTGGGCGAGGTACACGACGGTACCGCGACCATGGATTGGATGGAGCAAGAGCAAGAGCGTGGTATCACGATCACCTCTGCGGCGACCACCTGTTTCTGGTCGGGCATGGATAAGCAATTTGCCGAGCATCGCATCAATATCATCGACACCCCCGGACACGTGGACTTCACGATCGAAGTGGAGCGTTCGCTGCGTGTGCTGGACGGCGCATGCGCGCTGTTCTGCGCGGTGGGCGGTGTAGAGCCCCAGTCTGAGACCGTGTGGCGTCAAGGCAATAAATACGGCGTGCCACGTCTGGCCTTCATCAATAAGATGGATCGCGCCGGCGCGAACTTCTTGCGCGTGATTGAGCAGATTCGTAAACGCCTGGGTGCCAACCCTGTGCCTATCTATTTGCCTATCGGCGCGGAAGAGCATTTCAAGGGTGTTATCGACTTGGTGCGCAACAAGGCGATCATGTGGAACGAAGCCGACAAGGGTATGACCTACTCAGCGGAAGATATCCCGGCCAACATGAAAGAGGAAACCGCCAAGTGGCGTGAAAAAATGGTCGAAGCCGCTGCTGAGGCCAATGAAGAGTATATGAACAAATACCTCGAAGGCGTTGCGCTGACCGAGGACGAGATTCGTAAGGGCTTGCGTGCACGCACGCTGAAGGGTGAAATCGTACCGTGCGTTTGTGGTTCTGCCTTTAAAAACAAAGGCGTGCAAGCGATGCTCGATTCCGTCATTCACTATCTGCCGTCGCCGACCGAGCGTCCTGCGATCAAGGGTACATTGGACGACAAGGCCGAGACGGTTGCAGAACGTCATGCCGACGACAAAGAGCCGTTTTCCGCGCTGGCATTTAAGATCGCCGCCGATCCGTTCGTTGGTACGCTGACGTTCTTCCGTGTTTACTCGGGTGTGTTGAACTCCGGTGATACGGTGTTTAACCCGGTTAAAGATCGCAAAGAACGCGTAGGTCGTATCGTGCAGATGCACGCGAACTCACGTGAAGAAATAAAAGAAGTGTATGCCGGAGATATCGCGGCAGGTGTTGGTCTGAAGGACGTCACGACGGGTGATACGTTGTGCGATCCCAATCACATCATTACGCTGGAACGCATGATCTTCCCTGAGCCTGTTATCTCGATGGCGATTGAACCTAAGACCAAGGTCGATCAGGAAAAGATGGGTATCGCGTTGTCCAAGTTGGCGCAAGAAGATCCGTCGTTCCGCGTGCACACCGATGAAGAATCCGGCCAGACCATCATCTCTGGTATGGGCGAGTTACACCTCGAAATCATCGTCGATCGCATGAAACGTGAATATAAGGTCGAGGCCAATGTCGGTGCGCCGCAAGTGGCCTACCGCGAAACGATACGCAAGTCGATCGAACAAGAAGGCAAGTTCGTGCGTCAGTCCGGTGGTCGTGGTCAATACGGTCACGTCTGG
>JAOUGF010000150.1 GCA_029857925.1 Gammaproteobacteria bacterium | reverse complement strand
CAACTTTCTTTCCGTGTTTTGTGAGTTCTTTCAAATCGACGTCGACCACGACTATTTTAGCGGCGCGTGCAAACTCCGTTATATCGTAACCTATCTGAGGAATTGCGAGTCGTGTTCCGATGCATAAAAGTGCATCGCAATTCTGCAAGACAAAATTTGCAGCGCGCTGACCATATACGCCCGCCCGACCAAAACACAATGGATGGTTAGAATCCAATATATCGCAAGCCTGCCAACTAACCAAAACTGGAACACCAAGTTTTTCCACCAAACCGCGCACCAATTGATCTGCACCCGCCAATCTAATACCGTTTCCCAACCAGACTACTGGGCGCTTAGCGGCTGCAAACATCTTGCTTGCTGCCTGTATCCCCTGGTCACGACTTAGGACTCCTGCGTGATTGGCATCGGTGCCTACAAGACTTGTCGGTTCGTTGAATTTAATCGGTGTTAATTTAGACGGGTCGACCGGGGACGCTTGGATGTTCATAGGTATATCAACCCATACTGGACCCTGCCTAGACGCACCTGCCAGGGAATATGCGCTAGTGATAACATTTAGTATATCTTCCGGTTGCATAACACGAGCTGTCCATTTGGTTACTCCCTCAACCATTCTTGCACTGTCATAACCTTGAACGCCCCAAATTCTTAGTGAATTTTCTGAAACAGTAAATCTTGAATTTTCATTACCTGAGATAATGAGGACTGGCATGGAGTCCATCCATGCGCTTACAACCCCTGTTACCCCATTGGTAGAACCGGCACCTGTGGTTAACAGAACAGCTGTTACAGTACCTGTCATCCGATAATACGTAGTTGCCGCCATCACTGCTGCTTGCTCGTGATGAACGCAAACAATCTCCGTGTAGTTCAATCTGGTTATCGCATCAAATAGTTGCGCATTGCCAGCACCCACTATACCAAATACGTGATGGATACCTCGATCACGCAGAAATTCTGCAACGTAATCACTTACTTTTAATACATTGTCCATCCGTACCCTCTCTTACCCGTGCTGTAAAATATGCCACTGCGTTGTCAACCTTACCGCTTCTTCAATCGGCGTCATTACTGATAATCCAAATTTGGTTCGCGCATACGTTGTATCTGGGAAAAAATATTCCATTCTCGCTGATTTACGCGGGGAAACATTAAAAATCACATCCGGAGTGGGCGAGAAATTTTTTGCTGTCAATCTGGCTAGCTCTTGTAAGGTAATTCCTTCTGAACTACCTACATTTATTACGTCACCCGTTTCTCCCGCAGTCACTAACTTTAAAAGCCAGAAAGCCACATCGCTCCCATAGAGATAACTCCGTTTCACTTGGCCATCGCCTAATACCCTAATAGACTTTCCGCGTAACGCATCTGCTAAGAATGTGGTTTGCGCCCATGGAGTATCCAGAGATTGGTATGGTCCAATAAACGAAAACGGGCGCGCCACAGAAACGGGGATTCTGGATTGTACACGCGCTGCAGAGCAAACAGTTTCAGAAAATCGCTTCGCATTTTGATATACAAAACTAGCCTCTGGAGGCCATGAACCTGAAGCGTTTTCCGCTAACCCGTTTTGCGATCCCGATTGCGGCCCGCACACTAAACCAGAACTAAGGTATAATAATTTTTTTAACTGGCCCAATCTTTCAGCAATTCTCATTACTGACATAGTCCCATCTACAATGGTAGACGCCGTATCTAACGGCTTAGACGCATGTGTACGTACATCAGGAGTTGCTGCTGCATGAATCACCCATTCTGCTCCCATTGGAAACTGTCCCAATTGGCGCACATCTGCAGCGACTAAATCAATATCGCCCCGACTAGCCAGATGGGGAAGTCGAGCCGAAAATTGATTAGCACTACGCGATATTAAAGATAATTTGATTCTAAATTGGTAGTCGTCATTGAGGGCGGCAACCATTTCTGCAATCCAAGTACCGACAAAGCCGGTACCACCAATAACTGCCAGTTCCGTGTTTTTTAGCGCCAGAAGCGCTTTTTCTCTGTTATTGAGCACATTCAAACAGTCGATACGCGTTCTCTGTATGCATGCTTTTTTCATTGTTGCTCCCTCCCAGGGATCTGAGAAAGATCCTTTGCAACTTCAAGAATCATATCTTCTTGTCCAGCTACAATCTTTCGCTTTCCAAGCTCGAAAAATATATCCCGAGGATCAACGTTAAACTCTTTGGCAATCCGTGTAACTGGTTTCATGAAACCGGAAAATACACCTGCGAGGCCGCTTACAACACTTACCGATCTCACTACGGGTATTTCTTTCATAAGTATTTTTTCTGCAAGATCTGCGGCGTCTAGCATCTTATAAAGATCGATACCAGTGTCATATCCCAGTTTTTGCAGCACCGCTACGAGGATCTCCAGAGAGGCATTTCCTGCGCCCGCTCCGAACCCTCGCGCACAGCCATCCAATAATGTAGCACCTGATTCAGCAGCGGCTAAGGAATTTGCTATCGCTAACCCCAAGTTATTGTGTGCATGAAACCCAACAGCGATAGAAAGTTCGTTTACCAACAAGTCCACGCGCTGCCGAACATCTTCTGGAACGTAGTATCCAGCGGAATCCATAAACACAACTCCTTCAGCACCATACGACTCCATTTTTCTTGCCTGTTCTAATAACAGTGAAGGAGAAATCATATGAGACATCATCAAACAACCCCAGACTTCAACCCCAATATTTCTGCAAAAACTGATGTGACGCTCACATATATCTGCTTCGGTACAATGAGAGGCTACTCGAACAACATCAACACCCAACTCTAATGCGGGTTTTAGATCTCTTTCAATTGTTGCAAACCCTGGAATAACATGGATTCCTAAATTAGAATTTTTAAGATTTTCCCGTGCGACCGTCAGAGCTGCGTAGTCAGTCGTCGCAGCCTCACCGACAAGTAGAGAAGATGCTCCTAACCCATTTCCATGACCAACCTCTACGATTGACACACCTGCTGCGTCAGCTGCTTGGCAGTACGCTGCAATCTGTTCTTCTTTCAATTGGTGTCGAACCGCGTGGTTGCCATCGCGCAACGTAGGATCGCTAATAACAATTCTAGCGTTTGGCATCGGGTCCATCCTCACATTTGTTTTCCAAATTTCTTTGCGAATTCCTCTGCCATTTCAATAGCGGCACAATTAATTATGTCCAAATTCCCAGCATAAGCAGGTAGGTAATCCCCCAATCCACGTACTCTTACCATGACGACGATACATTCATTTTCTACAATTGGACCAAGAATGACCTCATAACCCGGAACGTATCTTCGTATTTTATTGACTATTTCTTCAAGGACAGCATCCATTTTTGAAATGTCAGGATTGGCCACCTTAGCAAATATTGTCGTCTGCATATCCACACAAGGTTCGGCCGGATTGAGACTTAAAATAGCCTTGACCCGTCTTGCCCCGGAAAATTCTTTTACGCCATCTTCCGTTGTTTTTATATATTCGTCCAAATTCTGTCTCGTCGCTGGACCAGCACTCCTAGATGCAATGCTAGAAACCACCTCGATATAATCTATATCCTTTTGACTTTGGCCGATCGCATATGCAATCGGAATGGAGGCTTGCCCACCACATGTCACCATATTTACGTTGAAGGCATTGAGTGCCTTGTCTAAATTCACACTAGGCACACTCATTAGACCTAGTTTCGCTGGAGTCATATCAATCACCCGTTTACCCAATTTACTAATTATGGGCTGGTGAATAGCATGACTCTTTGCGGACGTTGCATCAAACACCAATTCACAACAGTCTGGATACTTTTCAATATAGTCTATCCCTTCTGCTGATACTATTACTTTGAGCGACGCTGCTTTCACCATGCCAGGAGATGACAAGCTTCTTCCAATAAAAGCGCCGCATTCAAGATATTTAGACCGCATCACTTTTATCAGAAGATCAGTCCCAATATTTCCGCTACCTAGAATGGCAACTTTCATCTTTCGCATACCCCAAACGCCCGTCCTCAATCTCAAATATCCATGTTTAGATCAGCAAAGCGCGCTAGTTCACCCACTATGTAAAAGAAAAATCGCCAAAACTTAGATCAATAATTGATTAGGATATCCTTTAAAACTCTATCCCTAAAAAAACCTCCAATTTCTCGCAAACATACTCCAACTGAATACTACTCAGTGCTGGATATACCCCAATCCAGAATGTTTGGTTCATAATAACATCCGTATTTGTGAGCTCACCACTCACCCGGTATGTCCTGCCCTGAAAATAAGGCTGCCTAGTTAAATTGCCGGCAAAAAGTAATCTAGTGCCTATTTTGTGCTGATCTAAGTACTTCGTTAAATCAACTCGATTTACTCCCATACCTTCTCGTACAGTAATTGGAAACCCGAACCACGAAGGACTACTATTCTCTGTTGCCTCGGGAAGTATTAAAAACTCTTCACAACTCGCCAAGCGTTCTTTTAGGAACTTGAAATTATTTTTCCTGGCCGCAACAAACCCGTCCAAACGATCCATTTGTGCCAGCGCGCACGCCGCCTGCATATCCGAGATTTTTAAATTGTAGCCTAAGTGTGAATAGGTATATTTGTGGTCGTACCCCTTAGGCAGATCACCTAACTGCCAACCAAAACGCTTTCCACACGTATTGTCTTTCCCTGGTCCGCAGTAGCAATCCCGACCCCAATCTCGAAACGATTCAATGATTGATTTTAGCTGTGAATTGTTGGTGAATACCGCTCCGCCTTCACCCATCGTGATGTGATGCGCTGGATAAAAACTTAACGTGCCAATATCACCAAACGTGCCGACGAGTTTTCCATCGTATGTTGTGCCTAATGCATCACAGCAATCTTCTATCAACCACAAACTATATTTTTTTGCGACACGCGTTACTTCGGCCAGATTGTAGGGATTACCCAAGGTATGCGCCAACATGATCGCCTTGGTTTTTGGCGAAATAGCCGCTTCGAGTTGGGCAGTGTCTATGTTGTACGTAGGGATTTGAACATCGATAAAAACGGGGATTGCACCGTACTGTACGATCGGATTTACTGTGGTGGGAAAGCCGGCAGCAACGCTAATCACTTCATCACCAGGCTTAATCGCTCGATCACCTAGTTTGTATGATGTCAGCGCGGAAAAAGCAAGCAAATTTGCTGACGAGCCCGAGTTGGTTGTTAGAACGTGCTTTACACCTAAATATTGCGCCAAGCGCGCTTCAAATGCGTCGTTAAACCGACCCGTCGTAAGCCACCCGTCTAGGGAAGCTTCGACCATGTGCTGCAATTCGTTGGCGCCGATCACTTTGCCCGATACCGGTACAGGGCTGTCCCCTGCCACAAATTTCTTTTCCTTGTAGGTGATTTCCGCAAACTGTTCTACCAGTAAAGCGATTTCCGCGCGTAAATCGGCTGCGGTTTTTTGCTTGGATGAAGTCATAGATTTTTACACTTTGCCACTCTTGGATTGAGAAAACTCGGCGATCTGCCGAAGACATACTTGCTGCATATCTTTTTGTGCACGCCATTCATGATGCCATTCATTGATTTTATTTAACGCTTCCTTTAAATCCCAGGTCGGCGTCCACTGCATCAACATCTTGGCCTTTGAGATATCTAATTTTAAATATTGGGCCTCATGCGGATGAGACTCTTTATCTATTTGCCATTTTGCATCACTTCCCCAGTTGCTCGCCAGCTGCTCTACGATCCACTGTACAGGCTTTACGTCGCTATCATTGGGGCCAAAATTCCAGGCCTCAGCATATTTTTGCCCTCCATCGCTACACAATCGTTCCGCCAATAGGAGATAACCCGACAGCGGCTCTAACACATGCTGCCAAGGTCGTATGGCGCTCGGATTGCGAATGATTACCGGCTTCTGTGCCTCAAACGCACGCAGGATATCGGGGACTAAGCGATCTGCCGCCCAATCGCCACCCCCGATCACATTACCTGCACGCGCTGAGGCCACGGCAGTTCGATTGGATTGAAAATAAGACTGACGATATGCGCTCGTTACTAGTTCTGAACACCCTTTACTATTGCTATA
>JAOUGF010000149.1 GCA_029857925.1 Gammaproteobacteria bacterium | reverse complement strand
CGCCGGTCGTGGCCAGACCGCGGTTACGGCCCTTGTGAACCTTGCGAAATTTAGTACGTTTTGGTTGCAACATGTTTCGTCAACTCCCCTTTAGGCGGCCGCTGTCTTTTCTGCGGCGGCATCGCTGCCCGCTACACGATCAGCAAAGACCTCGCCCTTGAAGATCCAAACCTTGACACCGATAACACCGTACGTTGTATGCGCTTCAGCAAACCCGTAGTCGATATCCGCACGCAGCGTGTGTAGTGGCACGCGACCTTCGCGATACCATTCCGTACGCGCGATTTCGGCGCCGTTTAAGCGACCTGCGACATTGATCTTGATGCCTTGGGCACCGATGCGCATCGCGTTCTGCACGGCGCGCTTCATCGCGCGGCGGAACATGATACGTTTCTCCAATTGCTGGGCCACACTCTCCGCAACCAATTGGGCATCCAATTCAGGCTTGCGGATTTCTTCGACATTGATATGCACCGGAATGCCCATCATCTTGGACACTTCATTGCGCAGGGTCTCGATGTCCTCACCCTTTTTACCGATGACAATGCCGGGGCGCGCAGTATAAATCGTGATCCGCGCATTCCGCGCCGGACGTTCGATTTGAATGCGGCTGACCGACGCGCTCTCCAATTTCTTTTTCAGGAATTGGCGCACTTTCAAATCCGTCATCAGGTAAAGCGGAAAATGCTTGCTGTCGGCATACCAACGTGAGGTCCACTCGGTGGTGATACCTAAACGGAAACCTGTCGGATGTACTTTGTGACCCATGGCGTTCCTCTTACTTATCCGACACGGTCACGGTAATGTGACTCGTGCGCTTAGAAATACGATTCGCTCTACCCTTGGCGCGCGCTTGGATGCGCTTAAACACCGGGCCTTGATCTACCATGATGCTGCTGATCTTCAGCTCATCGATGTCAGCGCCGGCGTTATGCTCGGCGTTCGCAATGGCGGATTCAACGACCTTTTTAATCATGCGTGCGGGTTTCTGCGTAGAAAACGTCAGAATCTGCAACGCTTGATCGACACGCTTGCCACGCACCTGATCGGCTACCAAACGGGCCTTACGGGGCGACACACGCGCGAATTTCAGTATGGCATTGACTTGCATGGTACTCTCCCCTACTTCGCCTTTTTGTCGCCGGTATGGCCACGGTAGGTACGGGTCAACGAAAACTCACCGAGTTTATGACCGACCATATTTTCCGTCACCATGACTGGCACGTGTTGCTTGCCGTTATGCACCGCAAAGGTCAAACCGACCATTTCCGGCAAAATCATTGAACGGCGCGACCAAGTCTTGATCGGGCGGCGATTGTTTGCGGCAACCGCGGCTTCGACCTTCTTAGCCAAGTGCAAATCAACAAATGGACCTTTCTTAACTGACCGTGGCACTGTGTTGTCCTCTCTAACTCGCTATTACTTACGGCGACGCACGATCATGCGATCCGTGCGCTTATTGGCGCGTGTCTTGTAGCCCTTAGCCGGCACGCCCCAAGGCGAAACGGGATGCGGGTTACCTTGACCGGACTTGCCTTCACCACCACCGTGCGGATGGTCGACCGGGTTCATCACCACACCACGCACTGTCGGACGTATGCCGCGCCAACGTTGGGCACCGGCCTTACCGATTTGACGCAGGTTGTGTTCAGAATTACCCACTTCACCCATCACGGCCTTACATTCGGCTAACACCTTACGCATTTCGCCAGAACGCAGCCGCAATGTCGCATAGGCGCCTTCTTTCGCTACCAATTGCACGCCTGCACCCGCACTACGCGCCATCTGCGCGCCCTTTCCGGGACGCATTTCGATGCAATGTATCGTCGTGCCGACCGGAATATTACGAATGGGCAGGCAATTACCGGGTTTGATCGGCGATTCGGCGCCCGACATCAGACTTTGACCGACTTCCAAACCTTTCGGCGCGATGATATAGCGACGTTCGCCGTCGGCATAACATAGCAATGCGATACGCGCACTACGATTAGGATCGTATTCCAAACGCTCTACGACCGCCGGAACGCCGTCTTTATCACGCTTAAAATCAACAACACGATAAAGCTGTTTATGACCACCACCTTGATGGCGGGTGGTGATGCGACCGTGGTTGTTACGACCACCGTTTTTGCTCTTCGCAGTGACCAATGCCCCATGCGGGCGGCCCTTGTGCAGCGTAGAATCGACGACCTTGACGACGAAGCGACGGCCCGGCGAAGTCGGCTTGGTTTTAACAAGTTGTGCCATGATACTTTAATCCTCGCTCGCTTATTGGCCGCCCATGAAGTCGATGTTATAACCCGACTGCAATGCGACATAAGCCTTTTTCCAATCCTGACGTCGGCCACCCTTAGCGCCCATACGTGCACCCTTGGCCTTACCCTTAACGGTGGTCACGCGCACGTCATCCACCTTCACGTTAAACATCAGCTCAACCGCGTCTTTAATCTCTTGCTTCTCGGCGTCTTTAACCACCTTAAAAACAAATGTCCGCTGCTTTTCGGCCGCCGTTGTGGTCTTTTCAGAGATGTGCGGGGCGAGCACCACTTTCATCAAACGCTCTTGACGGTTCATGCCAGCAACTCCTCTATTTTCTTCAGCGCGCCGACCGACATCAGCACCTTTTCGTGACTGACCAAGCTCACCGGATCGGTCTTCGCAAGCGGACGCACATCGACATTAATCAGATTGCGCGCCGACAAGTGCAAGTTGTTATCCGGTTGCTCTGTAACGATCAACACGTTGTCCAACCCGAATTCTTTTAACTTCGCCACCAATTGCTTGGTTTTAGGCGCATCCAGACGGAGGTCTTCAACCACCACTAAACGCTCTTGGCGCACCAATTCCGACAAGATGGAGCGCATCGCGCCCTGATGCATCTTACGGTTAACCTTTTGTTCGTAGCTGACGGTTTCCGCCGCGAAGGTCTTGCCACCGCCACGCCACAGCGGGCTACGGCTAGAACCTGCGCGCGCACGACCCTGGCCTTTTTGCTTCCAAGGTTTGTGGCCGCCACCGCTGACCTCTGCGCGACTTAAGTGTGCGCGGGTACCGCGACGCGCCGCCGCCATATAGGCGGTGACTACTTGATGTATCAAGGGCTCATTGAAGGCCTGACCGAAGACTTGCTCGGACAACTTAATGGCCTTACCGGATGAACCGTTGTCGTTTGTTAGTTTAAATTCCATGCGACACCTCTTAAGCGCGTGCCTTGGCCTTGACCGCTGGGCGCACGACGACGTCGCCGCCCTCGGAGCCCGGCACAGCGCCTTTGACCAGGAGTACGTTGCGCGCAACATCTACACGCACAACATCAAGATTCTGAACTGTTCTTTGGACATTACCCAAGTGGCCCGCCATGCGCTTGCCCTTGAATACACGACCCGGCGATTGACGTTGTCCGATAGAACCCGGGGCGCGATGCGACCGCGAGTTACCGTGTGTGGCGTCTTGCGCAGCAAAGTGGTGACGCTTGATGGCGCCCGCAAAACCTTTACCAATGGTAGTGCCGGTGACATCGACCTGCTGGCCTGCTTGAAAAATATCGACCTTGATTTCGCTGCCAGGCGCTAAATCCGCACCCTCGGCATCGTTCAAGCGAAATTCGCCAACCACACGCCCTGCGGCGACGTTTGCCTTGGCAAAGTGTCCGGCATTCGGTTTTGCGACGCGAGAAGACTTGCGTGTGCCGGTGGTGACTTGCACCGCCCGATAACCGTCTGTTTCAACGGTCTTGATTTGAGTTACCCGATTCGGCTCTATCTCGATCACGGTGACCGGGACAGCCGCGCCTTCCGGCGAAAAAATACGGGTCATGCCGCGTTTGCGGCCTATTACACCTATGGTCATTGTCTTTCCTCGTCTAAGGCGTCAATTACGGTTGACCGACACCCGGGTTAACAAAACTGCCACTAAAGGCGGCGTATTATAACCGTCTTTACAATAAATGCAACTATGCAATTTGCTAACGCGGGGTCTGGCCCACCCGCGTTGCTTAATTCAGCTTAATCTGTACATCCACACCGGCCGCGAGATCCAGCTTCATCAGCGCATCTACGGTCTTGTCAGTAGGATCTACGATGTCCATCAAGCGCTTATAGGTGCGAATCTCATACTGGTCACGCGCGTCTTTATCCGCATGCGGAGACACCAGCACCGTGAAGCGTTCCTTTTTAGTCGGCAATGGAATCGGGCCACGCACTTGAGCGCCTGTGCGCTTGGCGGTATCGACGATTTCCTTGGCGGATTGATCAATCAGACGATGATCAAAACCCTTTAAACGGATACGAATGCGTTGATTTGACATAGTTTTTACTCGACTACCTTTGCTACAACACCTGCACCTACCGTACGACCGCCTTCGCGTATCGCAAAACGCAGACCTTCTTCCATCGCGATCGGCTGGATCAGGCTTACCGTTACGGTGATGTTATCACCCGGCATCACCATCTCTACACCTTGCGGTAAATCGACACTGCCCGTCACGTCCGTCGTGCGGAAGTAAAACTGCGGGCGGTAGCCGTTGAAAAACGGGGTGTGACGCCCGCCTTCTTCCTTCGATAATACGTAAATCTCCGCTTGAAACTTCGTGTGCGGCTTGATCGAGCCCGGCTTACACAGCACTTGGCCGCGTTCGACGTCTTCGCGCTTCGTGCCGCGCAACAAGATACCGCAGTTGTCGCCCGCTTGACCTTCGTCCAGCAGTTTGCGGAACATTTCCACGCCCGTCACGGTGGTCTTTTGCGTCGCCTTCAGGCCGACGATCTCTACTTCATCGCCTACCTTCACGATGCCGCGTTCAATACGGCCCGTGACTACGGTGCCGCGTCCTGAGATCGAGAATACGTCTTCGATCGGCATCAGGAACGCGCCGTCTACCGCACGCTTGGGCTGCGGGATGTAGCTGTCTAATGCTGCGACCAAGGCTTCAATGGCAGGGATGCCGATCTCGCTCTTGTCGCCTTCCAACGCCTTCAGCGCCGAACCCTTGATCACCGGGGTGTCGTCACCCGGGAATTCGTAGCTGGACAGCAGTTCGCGCACTTCCATTTCGACCAGTTCGAGCAGCTCTTTGTCGTCCACCATGTCGCATTTGTTCATGAACACGACGACATAGGGCACGCCCACTTGGCGCGCCAGCAGGATGTGTTCGCGCGTCTGCGGCATCGGGCCGTCAGCGGCGGATACGACCAGGATCGCGCCGTCCATCTGCGCCGCACCGGTGATCATGTTCTTTACATAGTCCGCGTGGCCGGGGCAGTCTACGTGCGCGTAGTGGCGGTTGGCCGATTCGTATTCGACGTGGGCCGTCGAGATCGTAATACCACGGGCCTTTTCTTCGGGCGCCGCGTCAATTTGGTCATAAGCCTTGAACTCACCACCAAACTTTTCCGCCATGACCTTGGTCAGCGCCGCCGTCAGCGTCGTCTTACCATGGTCCACGTGTCCGATCGTTCCCACGTTTAAGTGCGGCTTCTTACGTTCAAATTTACCCTTGGCCACGTCTCTTTCCTCGCTCTAAAATCAAATTCAGTTGAATAAACCAGTTTATGCCTTGGACTTCTTGATTACGGCCTCGGCGATACTATTCGGGGCTTCCGCGTATTTCGCGAACTCCATTGAATAGGTCGCACGGCCCTGCGTCATAGAGCGCAGGTCAGTGGCGTAACCAAACATCTCAGCCAGCGGCACTTCGGCGCGGATTGCACGCCCTGCCGGGGTGTCATCCATGCCTTGCACAATACCGCGACGGCGATTCAAGTCGCCCATCACGTCACCCATGTAGTCTTCTGGCGTGGTCGCTTCGACCTTCATGATAGGCTCCAGCAATACCGGGCTGGCCTTCATGACGCCTTCTTTGATCGCCATAGAACCGGCGATTTTGAACGCCATTTCGTTGGAGTCCACGTCGTGGTATGAACCGTCAAAGATAGTGACTTTGACGTCTACCAACGGGAACCCTGCCAACACGCCGTTTTCCAGCTGTTCTTTGACGCCTTTATCCACCGCCGGGACGTATTCGCGCGGCACGACACCGCCCACGATGCCGTTGACGAATTCATAACCCTTGCCGGCC
>JAOUGF010000148.1 GCA_029857925.1 Gammaproteobacteria bacterium | reverse complement strand
CGAACAGTTGGGCGGCCTGGTGTTGCGCATCGTCGACGATACGATCTCCGGCAAGATCGCCAAGACGGTATTCGAGGCGATGTGGGCGGGTCAAGGCGACGCCGACACCGTGATCGAGAAACAAGGCCTCAGGCAGGTCACCGACAGCGGCGCGATAGAGCAGGCGATAGACGCGATCATCGCCGCGAATCCCGATCAATTGGCGCAGTATCGCAGCGGTAAGGACAAGTTGTTCGGATTTTTCGTCGGGCAGGTGATGAAGGCCACGCAAGGCAAGGCGAATCCGGCGCAATTGAATGATTTGCTGAAAAAGAAATTGCAGGGTTAGAGCATGCATCATCAACCCGACACCCAGCGCCGCTTTATCTTCGAACACGCGCCGATACGCGGCGAGATCGTGCACCTGGATGCGTCGTGGCGCGCGGTGTTGGAACGTCACCATTATCCGCCGGTGATCCGCGACGTGTTAGGGCAATTCATGGCGGCGACGGCCTTGTTGGCGTCTACGCTGAAGTTTCAAGGCTCCTTGATTTTGCAGGCGCAAGGTGACGGGCCGTTGAAAATGGTCGTCGTAGAGTGTTCGAACGAACACGCGATGCGTGCCCTTGCGCGTTGGGAAGGCGAGGTGCCGGAAGGTGAATTGCCAGACAAGTTCGGCCTAGGACGCATCGTGATGACGATCATTGATAACCGTCCGAATACGGAGCGCTACCAAGCCGTCGCACCGCTGGAAGGTGCAAACGTCGCGGAGGCCTTGCAGAATTATTTTCGCCAGTCCGAGCAGCTCGATACACACGTATGGCTGGCGGCGGACGGTCAACAGGCGGCAGGTCTGCTATTGCAAAAATTGCCTGACCGGCCGTTGGAGGATACCGACGCGTGGCAGCGAGTCACGCTATTAGCGAACACTGTCAGTGCGGCGGAATTATTGAATTTGCCCAGTGAAGACATCCTGCATCGCTTGTTTCACGAGGAAGACGTGCGCCTATTTGACGCCGAGCCGTTGTTTTTTCGTTGTTCATGCACGCGGGAGCGCGTCGCCAATATGTTACGCGGCCTGGGTTACGCCGAGGCGAAATCGGTGTTGATCGAAAAAGGCAATGTCGATGTCACCTGCGAATTTTGCAATCAGAACTACATTTTCGACAGCATAGACGTAGAAGAACTATTTGCCGCCAGTCATCAACCGCCGGGTTCGCAGTCTAGGCATTGAAGAAAGTGTTGTCGAAATCTAGCGCCGGATGATTTTCGCGCGGCATATCGAGGTGATACCCTTGCATCATATCCACGCCGAAAGACTTGAGCATAGCGAGTGTTTCGGCGTCTTCCACGAATTCCGCGACCGTGGTTTTATGCATGCCGCGCGCGACATCCACGATGGATTTGACGAATACCTGGTTGTCACGGTCATTCGGGAGATCACGAATAAACATGCCGTCGATCTTCAGCGTATCGACATTCAAGTGTTTGAGATACGCAAACGAAGAAAAACCCGTACCGAAATCATCCAGGCACACGCGGCATCCCGTTTGGCGCAGGGCCTCGATAAAACGTTGTGCGTCGTGTAAATCCGAGACCGCCGAGGTTTCCGTGAGTTCCACCAACAATCTGCGGGGCGAAACCCCGAGTGATGATAATTGTTCATTGATAAAATGCGGTAATGTGGGTTCGTCAAACGACCGTCCGGAAATATTGATCGCCAACGCGGGCAGGTGTGGGAGGCGTTTTAACAGAGAAATACTCTCGCGTATGACCCAGCGGTCGACTTCCAAAATCTTGTTGGTTTTTTCGATGGCGGGGATAAAATGGCCGGGCATCACGACAAGTTCTGTATCATGTTCGTCACGCATGCGTATCAACGCCTCCAGATGCGTGAGCTCACCGCTTTTTCCGTGGTACACGCCTTGATAATGTAAGCGCAGTAGATTATTTTCCAATGCATTACCTATGCGGTCGTTCCATGAAAGTCGATGTAGCATCTCACGAGATGCATCAAGATCTTGGCGATATACACGCCACGCGTTTTTTCCCGCCTCTTTGGCCTGGTACATCGCGGCATCCGCATGCGATACCAACTCCTCTGCGTTTGCCCCGTGCGCCGGATAAAGCGCTATGCCCAAACTGGTCGTCAGACGCAGGTTCTGGCCTTCAAAACGAAACGGAATTTGTGAAATCGCGCGAATAACCCGATCCGCAACTTGAGCGGCCTCGGCCTCGCTGGCGTCCGGCAACAGCATTGCGAATTCATCACCGCCGATCCGGCTGATGACCTCGTTTCTGCGCACCAGCGCGTGTACCGCTCCGGCCACGCGTATCAGCATGGAGTCACCGGCGCGATGTCCGAACGTGTCATTAATATACTTAAATTCGTCGAGATCAAAAAATAAAAGTGCACCTTGTGATTTTCGACGACCGGCATCCGCCAGCATTCGCGAAAGTTCGTCTTGAAATCGGTGGCGGTTATAGAGGCCGGTGAGAGAGTCCCGTTCCGCGAGGTAAATCAATTGGTCTGCGGTCTGGCGGGCGCGAGTAATGTCCTCATATATCCATAAACGCCCAAGTGAGTTGCCTGAATCCGCGCGTATCGGGTAGGAAAGTTGTGTGATAACCCGGCCATCTGCCAAGATAATTTCATATGTATCACTGACTTCGTGTGTGCCCAACACCTGCAGCATGTGTTTCGAAAAAAGATCTGGCCGCGCTAGAACGTTCGTAGACATGCCTACAATGTCCTTGGTGGTGAGTCCCTGCAATTTTACATCATCGGGGATGAGCCAAATACGGCGAAACGCGGGGTTAAAATAAACGATTCTATTTTCAAAGTCTTCGAACAATATGCCGATATTCATTGCTGATAGCAGCGACGTCATGCGCGCTTGTTCTTGTTGAGCCAGTGCGGCGAGGTGGCGTTGGATAACCTCGGATTGTTCCAATTTTATAACTTTGTCATGTAGTTCCAATTCCATTCGTTTGCGTTCACTCAGGTCACGTACGCTTGAACGGTGCCCGAGAAACTCGTTGTCTTTACCATATATTGGTTGCCAGGAAATCAGAGCCCAGCGTTTTTCCCCGTCTTTGCGGCGCAGTTCGAATTCGAAATTGTCGCCGCTCCCTCCTTGAGCGGTTTTTGTCAATTCGGAACGCAGGTGTTCGCGCGCGTCCTGAAAATTCACCAAGCACAGGGGAAAGTCAGGCATCGCCAGGCATTCTTCAGGTGTGTATCCGGTCAATCGAGTCACCGACGGATTGACCCAAATGATGTGCCCGTCAGGCGCAACCCAATTTTCCCAATCTACGGTGTAATCCGCGATCGCGTGAAAGCGATATTCGCTGGCTATACGCTCGTTAATGGCGGTATGTACTTTTTCCTGCATATCATTAATCGCCGCAACCAGTAGATCAAATTCATCGGTGGTATTACGCGGATGGCGCTTTAATACCAGCGGAGTGGCATTGTGTTGTAAATCCAACGTTGCGACATGGGAGGTTATCGCCAACAAATGTCTGTTAATAAGGCGATAAATAAGAATGAGAATAAATCCGGAGACCAAAAATGTTTTTAGTCCGTTGCTTAGCAGAATGACCAATGCCTGTTCAAACAAGTGATCATAGATGGCATCCAGGCTGGCAATTACACTGAGTGTGCCGAGCGTGCGTGGAACGTTGTCTTGAATCAGTGTTAGAGGGAAATTACGTTCGATCACATTGTTGTGGGTACGCCGCCCCGCTTCCGCCCATAGATGCTCGCCTTCATACACGGCCGCATGTTTTATGTTTTGTATGAGCACCAAACCCTCTAGCTGAAGAATTAAATTATTATAATTGGTCGTCCACAGTGATTGAGTCAATGCCTTAATATGCACAGTTTCAATCTGCGCGATATCATGTTCAACATCGTCAATGCTGTTCTTGTATTCCCAATAGATTTGCAGTCCGGTAGTGGCTAATGCGATCAATGTGCTGAAGAGTATGATTGCGACGACAACGTGGCGGGAAAGGGGTGAGCGCAACGCCTGCCAGCGCGATTTGTTCATGGCTGAGGTGACCGATATCGTGATAGCGCTTTATCATAGGTGCGTTGGTAAAATCCATCTGCTTTCAAATTCCGCAATGCGTTGGACAAGCGCGCAATCAGCTTGGCGTGACGTTTATTGAGGTATATAAACATATCTCTTGTGGCGAGCGGCGGCGTTAGGGCGTGTATTCCACGTAGTCCTTGTTGCTCAATGAGCACGTTACCCCCGGCGTGCATATACAAAATAACCTCGACACGTTCCAGGTGTAACATGCGAAATAGTTGATTTGGATCATTGGCGGTCAGGACGGTCTTTGCGCCTGCAGTCATTTGTTCGAATATCTTCCAGCCTTTGATAAACCCGACGGTATGTTGATTAATGGCAGCCAAATTCGCAGGGATATCATCCTGTTTGCTAAATGCGGTGAATAACCAGGTCACTAACACTTCAGGGACACGCACCAGATTAGGATATTGCTTCTCGAGACCTTCTATGCGGCTCAGTTCGCCGTCGAGGATGCCCTTATTGGAATCTATTAGCGCGCGTTCTGCGGGTCGTTTGACTAAGTGATAGGTTAAACCCGCGCGCCGAAAGGCTTCGGTGGCAATGATGTCCACGAAACCATCATGATTGATGGTGGTGAGCGGCGCCTCGTTGGTGTCGTTTAAAATGAGCGGCGCTGCACTAGCCGTAAAAGGAAACAAAAAGACAATCGAAATTACGCCAAATAAAATACAAGGAATAGTCCACCCATGGATAGAAATTCGTACCCTGGCCAAGGGTCGCATAGGCATAGTCAATCCCTAATTTCGGTGTAGTTTGTGTAGGTAGTGAATATAGATCGCCTGCGTAGAACGATCATAGTTTGTCATTCACGAGCATTGCATGTCACAAATATCATTAATAGTAGGACATTGGCCCGGTCACGGTCAACGTACATTGGTAAAAATTAGCCAATTAAGTTGAACGATAGAGTATTCACGTTGTTGGTAGCGCGGTCTTGTGCACTATACGTCGTAGGACAAAACTGGAATGTACGCCGGTGACGCCGTTGATGCGTGTAATCTTGTTGAGCAACAAATCTTGGTAGGCGTCCATATCGCGCACAATGACCTTTAATTGGTAATCGGCATCCTGACCGGTAATCAATAGGCATTCCAGCACTTCAGGGAACATGCTGACTTTGTTTTCAAAGGTGCTAAAACGCTCTGGCGTATGTCTATCCATCGAAATATGGATCAGCGCCATCAACGTTAGTCCTAATTTTCGTGCATCCAATACGGCGTGGTAGCCGACAATGAGGCCGTTCTCTTCCAAGTTACGCACTCGGCGCAGGCAGGGTGACGGCGAAAGACCGATGCGGTCCGCAAGTTCTTGATTACTAATACGCCCTTCTTGTTGCAGTACTTCGAGCAAGCGGCGGTCGAAGCGATCGAGTTCCATGGAGGGTACCTCTAGGGTGATATGGAAGCAGAATACACCAATATTATTAAATAGTACGCAATAAAATGCCGATATGGAAGCTAAATGGGCAGTATTACGCAAGCGATTGCCGCTAAAAATAGCCTATTCTTAGTATAATCCCCCGTTACCGTCGGGTGAGTTCACGCCGTACTTACCAAGTGCGGCATTAGTCCTTGCAAAACGAGTGAGTTACCGATGAAACCCTTTGACCACCGCAAATACCGCCCGAGCGATGTTATCGCGCTCCCGCATCGGCAATGGCCTAACCGTGTAGTCACGCAAGCCCCACGCTGGGCCAGCGTCGATTTACGCGATGGCAATCAGGCATTGCTAGAACCGATGAACGTCGAGCAAAAGCAACGTCTGTGGGCGCTGTTGGTCAAGCTTGGTTTTAAAGAGATTGAAGTGGGCTTTCCCGCAGCGAGTAAACCGGATTTTGAATTTGTGCGCTGGTTGATAGAGGCTGATCAAATTCCGCAGGATGTCACCGTACAAGTGCTGGTGCAGGCGCGTGAAGATCTTATCGTGCGTACCTTTGAGGCCTTGCGCAGCGCGAAGCGCGCGAATGTGCATGTCTACAATTCCACCTCTGCGGTGCAACGTGAGCG
>JAOUGF010000147.1 GCA_029857925.1 Gammaproteobacteria bacterium | reverse complement strand
ACCGTATTGGATGACAGCATTTATGAAGGAAATGAAACCGTCAATATCGCCCTGGCGAATGCCACCGGCGGTGCCGCACTTGGCGCCACCAGCAGCGCGACATTGACCATCGCCGAAAACGATCCGGCCCCGGTGTATGGCACCATCGCGTTCTCCGCGACCGCGTATTCCGTTGCTGAAAATGTCGCGAGCGTCACGATCACCGCGACACGTAGCACCGGCAGCAACGGTGCGGTAGGCGTCAGCTATACCACCACCAACGGCACCGCCACGGCGGGTAACGATTACACCGCGGCCTCCGGTACATTGAGCTGGGCGGACGGCGACGCGACGAGCAAGACGTTCACCGTGTCTATACTCGATGATGCCATCTACGAAGGCGGCGAGACGATTAACTTGGCGCTCTCTAACGCAACGGGTGGCGCGAGTCTAGGCACCTCGAGTGCGACGTTGACGATACTCGATAACGAAGCTGCACCTGCGAATGCCGGATCACTGGCGTTCTCGGCGACGACATACAGTGTGGCAGAAAATGGCGCCTCCGCGACGATCACTGTGACGCGCACTGGCGGTTCTAGCGGAATCGTAAGTATCGACTACGCCACGGCCAATGGCACTGCGACGATCGCTGGCAATGACTATATCGCCGCCAGCGGTACACTGACATGGGCGGATGGTGATAGCGCTAACAAGACGTTCAGCGTGTCCATCACTGATGATAGCGTCTACGAAGGCGACGAGACTGTCAGCTTATCCTTGTCGAACGCGCTAGGCGCAAGCTTGGCGACGGCCGCGGCGACACTGACTATCGTCGAAAACGATGCCATCAATCACGCGCCCGGTGTGGCGACACTGATCTCACCCGCCGACGGCGCCACCAAGGTTGACGGCACCTCTGTGACCTTCAAGTGGGACAAAGTCACAGACGTGGACGGCGATACGGTGAGCTACAACCTGTATTACTGTACAGACGCGACGTTCGTCGCGTGTACACCGACGGTCGTCAGCAAGGCGGATATTCAAATGACGATGGTTGCCGGTCTCGGTGGTGGTGCTGGTATCGCGTTGTTAGGTTTGGTGGGAGCAGTGACCCGCCGTCAACGTCTGATCCTCATCGCCGCCGCGATGGGCGTGTTGTTTATGTCTACCGGTTGTAGCGGAAACCTGCCGCCGGGATTGGGCGGTACGCAACCATCGAAGACCGTTTCTAAACAGGTAAGCGGTCTGACCGCTGGCACAACTTATTACTGGAAAGTCGTGGCGGATGATGGCCGTGGCTTAACCAGCACGAGTGCGACCTGGTCGTTTACAACCAAATAATTGGTTCGGCGTTAGAAAACCGGGTGGACGTGTTATGCGTCCACCTTTTTTTTGGTCAAGCGAAACGTGAAAAATATCTATGCAGATTCGTGTACTAACCCAGCCCATCACGTGCATTGCGCGGTATAACGATCATTCTCTAGAGTGAAAACCACCGCATGCCTATATCTTTTGAAATTCGCGCTAGGGCGCCTAATGCTCAATTCATCAAATCCACCGTCACGCCGCGCTTGCGCAAGCCGTCCGCGCGCGCCTCGATAAAACGCTGAAAACTGGGCTCTTTGACATAGGCCCCGCTCGCCACATAGTCCAGCGATGATTGCACGTGAAAGGATTTTAAATAGGCCTCTGTGCGAAAGACCTCGACGCCGTTTTGGTCGAACATCACTATCGAAGGCGCATATTTAATATCTAATACTTTGGCCCAGTCTTGCATGGTAACTTTCTTCCCTTGAGGGTCGATCAATTCGGAGTTCGCCCACATATCGACTTGTGCGACATTGAATTTTTGGAGATGTGATTTGGTTTCCGCGCGTTTTAGCACATCGCTGTGCAGTTCCCCGCAGGGGGGACAATCCGCTTGTTCAAACAGCACCAACAAAGGTTTGTTGTTTTTCAACGCCTGCGCCAACTGCAGCGGGGGTTTCATAAAATACGCCTCCTTGGCAAGCCCGGCGGTGCCCGTTTCTTTTACCTGTTGCGCAAGATATTCACGAAACTCCTGCCGTTGTTCCAATTTTTTACCTACGTAGTCGAGCACGGCGTTAAAACGTTTGGGTTCATAATAGCCGTTGATGCGCAGCATCACACTCGCTTTTTCGTTAAAAAATAGCAGCGTGGGTGTAAACATCACGCGCATCTTTGCCGCGTAGGCTTTCTCTGTCAGCCGTTGACCATCGACATCCACGACCTCGCGATCGCCCCACATATTGATCGCCACCACGTCCAGAACACTACGGGTCTTGTCTTCCAAATTTTTAATCGCGAAATTCGTTTGGATGAGTTTTTTGCAATAGGGGCAACCATCTTGGTAAAAATATAACATGAGGCGTCTACCAGATTTTTCGGCCTCTACGACATCGTCACGCACATCGAGAAACGAATTCTTGAACCAGTGCGGGAGATCAATCGCCCCCGGCACCGCCATACCGGGCGCCAGCTTGGCCTCCGGCTTGACAAATTCCTCACTGATTGCATTGCCACTCGTAATCAATAACCAGGAAACCACCCACACTTTAATGGCGTTCATAACACCTCGCTAACCCCGTTTGGCCATCTCAATTTACACCGTTTCATCGAAGAGTAATACCATTCACAATGTTAAAAGTTTGGCACATCATCGCCTTAATGGCACCTTCGTTGCTTAAAATATGATAAAACCGAGGATTAGACCGATGTCCATCGTTTCCCGTATTACGTCCGACAGAGATGTGAGGGAATTATTGCAGCCGGGATCGGCTGACTCTATGACCAGCACCTCAAAGCGCACACGCTTGGCCCAATCCGTGATGGCACTGCGTATCTCCGGTGTGTTACAAACCACCTTAGATGTAAATCAAATCATTGCAATTTTCGGCCAACAAATCCTTTCCACCATCCATCAAGTAGGGATACGGTATAGTAATAGCGATTTGGACCTAGATATCCGCATTGGGGACACCGATACTGAACACGAATTTTGCCATGAACTTGTGGTCAACAACATCCCGCTGGGTACATTACGAGTATTCAATGCCGCACCCTTTAGCCGGGCTGAATCCATTTTTATCGATTATGCCCTGTGTGGTTTATTATTCCCGTTGCGTAACGCGCTGCTCTATCAACAAGCGCTCAACTCGGCGCGCAAAGACCCATTGACCGGACTCAACAATCGTGCATGCCTGGATGACAACCTGCGACGTGAAATCGAACTTGCACGCCGCCGCAATGACCCGCTTTCACTGTTGGTCATTGATATCGACTATTTTAAGCGCATCAATGACATGCACGGTCACAGCGCCGGCGATTTTGTGATCAAATCCGTCGCCCGTTGCATACGCGAGTGCCTGCGCAGCAGCGATATGCTCTATCGCTGGGGTGGAGAAGAATTCGTCGTCATCCTAAGTAATACCGAACGTAACGGCGCGATGTATGTCGCGGAACGCATACGCACGACGATCGCACAGGCGGTGTTCAACGCGGGACAAGTACCCTTGTCAGCCACCGTCAGCATCGGATTGACCACGCTGCGTGACGATGACAGCGAATTGTCATTGTTTAAACGTGCAGATACCGCATTGCTCCATGCGAAGGCCGACGGCAGAAACCAAATTCAGCAGGCCGATGCCGATACCGCCGCCGCTGCGTGAAATCAGTTTTTTCAAAAGGACAACGCAGAGACATGCGTTGCCTGCCGCAATCGCACGATCAATCACCACGTCACGCAGCATTTTTACACAGCGCGCGCAAACAACATTTATCACAACGCGGTTTAGGTCGACACACGTCTTTGCCATGGCGCACGATCAACGCGTGATATTCGTTAAACATCGCAACATCTTGCGCCAGCTGCGCCTCAAAATAGGCGCGCACCAGCTCATATCCGAGCGCCTCATCCAACACACCGACACGCGAAAAAATGCGTTTGGTGTAGGCATCTACAACGAACACGGGGCGTTGAAACGCATACAACAGGATATCGTCTGCGGTTTCCGGGCCTACGCCATTCACGGACAACAGCTGCCCGCGTAACGTGGCGGTGTCCATGGCGGTGAGCGTTGGAAGCGCCCCGCTGGCGAGGTACCAGGCGCAAAAATTTTTCAGGCGTCGCGCCTTGATGTTGAAATAACCGGAGGGGCGCAGCCAGTCCGCCAATTGATCTACCGGCGCTTCATGGATTGCACGCGCATCAAGGTGTTGCGCTTGTTTGAGATTGTGGATCGCACGTTCGACATTGGTCCACGCGGTATTTTGCGTCAGCACCGCGCCGACCATCACCTCAAACGGCGTATCGCCCGGCCACCAATGTTGCGGCCCGTATTCCGCCAATAGACGGTTATAAATCCGTGTCAACGCCACCTTGCAGACCCTGCAACAACGTCACCTCGGCAGGTTCGAGTTCACGATACTGCCCTTCGCGCAAGCCTTTTGGCAAGATAATCGGCCCAAAGCGTAGGCGTATCAAGCGGCTTACGGTGACCCCTTGGGATTCCCACAAGCGCCGTACCTCACGATTGCGCCCTTCTTTGAGGATGACGTGGTACCAATGATTACGCCCGCTACCGCCGGCGTCCACGATATCGACAAATTTCGCGGGGCCGTCCTCCAGCATGACTCCGTCGCGCAAGCGTTGCAGCATGTCGTCATCGATTTCACCGAACACACGCACGGCATATTCGCGCTCGATTTCGTGTTTTGGGTGCATCAAGGTTTGCGCGAGTTCGCCATCGGTGGTGAACAATAACAGGCCCGACGTGTTGATGTCCAAGCGACCGACCACGATCCAACGCGCGCCGCGCAAACGCGGCAGGCGCGTAAATACGGTGGGCCGCCCTTCGGGGTCGTCACGCGTACAGATCTCGCCTTCCGGCTTGTGGTACACCAATACACGTGCCACCATGTGTTCTGTCAATTTACTAAGCGGAATCAATTTTCCCGCGATGCGCACTTGGTCGCTGGATTTGACGTGATCACCCAATTTGGCAATCACCCCGTTGATCTCGATCTTGCCGTCGCGTATCCAATCTTCGATTTCGCGCCGCGAACCAAAGCCGGCCTGCGCCAACACCTTTTGCACACGTTCAGGCGGCGTTACCGGAGTTTTTACGTCGGTGGTTTTCGGTTTATGGCGTTGCGCCGCGCCACGCACCTTGCGTACCTCCGGTCGCGCGCGGCGTGTCGCAGGTTTGGACGCGTCCGTACGACGCGTGCGCGGGCCCGCCTTGGGTGTCTGACGTGGCATAACTTTAGACCTCTGAAGCAGTTTCTGTAGGCGTAGGCAAGGCGTCGGTTTCGCGTTCCACGGCCATGGATTGAGTAGCAGTGTCCGTCAACTCAGCGAGCGGAGCGGACGACGCTGTTTGCGTGGATAAGTGAGAAATTGGTGTTGCACCTTCGTGATCGGGGTCTTCTACCAGACTCGCAAGGTAGGACGCCACGGCATCGCCTTCCGACGGGAGGTCTAACAATTCATCGTTCGCAGCAGGTTGCACTGCGGACTCGCTTTCCATGGCATCTGCTACGGTAGAAGTTTCGATTGCCGCTAAATGCGGAGACGCGCCTTGTCCGACACCGCTGTGCATTTCTTCGCGCACCGCGTCGGCGATCGCATCGAAATTCAAGTCTTCCGCCGCTTGATCCAGATCTCGCAACGCCGATAATGGCGGCAAATCTTCCAAAGATTGTAGATTAAAATAGTCCAAAAACTGTTTGGTCGTCGCATACAATGCAGGCCGTCCCGGCACATCGCGGTGCCCGACGACACGCACCCATTCGCGATCTTGCAGGGTTTTTAAGATTTGCGTACTCACCGACACGCCACGTATGTCTTCTATTTCACCGCGCGTAATCGGCTGGCGATAGGCGACCAGGGCCAAGGTTTCGAGCAAGGCACGGGTGTAGCGCGCGGGGCGCTCTTCCCACAATTTGGCGACCCATGGCGCCATCGACGCACGCACCTGGAACCGATAGCCCGAACTAACCTTCTGCAATTGCAGCACATGACCGGTGTAATCCGCCGCCAGCGCGTCCAATGCGCCCTCCCAATCGGCATCGGCGGGCAAGTCTTCCGCAGGCACCA
>JAOUGF010000146.1 GCA_029857925.1 Gammaproteobacteria bacterium | reverse complement strand
ACCGACAAACAAAACGTCGGCATGTTGGGTATGCACGGCACCTACGAAGCCAATATGGCGATGCACGAGTGCGACGTGTTGATCGCGATCGGCGCGCGCTTTGATGATCGTGTTACCGGCAAACTCTCGAGTTTTTGTCCGGCTGCGAAGATCGTGCATATCGACATAGACCCGTCGTCGATATCTAAAAATGTGCGCATCGACATCCCTATCGTCGGTGACGTGCGCGAGGTGCTGCGCGAAATGTTGCAGATGCTTAAGGCCGACAGCCGCCGACCCGATGCGGGCGCGTTGCAATTGTGGTGGCAGCAAATCGGTGAATGGCGTGAGCGGAATTGCTTGGCGTTTGATCGTAAGAGCCCGTTGATCAAACCCCAGGCCGCGATCGAAATGCTTTATAAAGTAACAAAAGGCGAGGCCTTTGTGACCTCCGACGTCGGCCAACATCAGATGTGGGCGGCGCAGTTTTATAAATTCGATCAACCACGACGTTGGATCAATTCCGGTGGCTTAGGCACGATGGGGTTTGGTTTGCCCGCCGCGATCGGCGTGCAACTGGCCAACCCGGATGCGACCGTGGCCTGCGTGACGGGTGAGGGCAGTATACAAATGTGTATACAAGAACTCTCCACGGCCATGCAGTATCGTACACCGGTCAAGATCATCAATCTTAATAATCGTTACCTCGGCATGGTGCGGCAATGGCAAGAATTTTTCTACGAAGGGCGTTATTCGATGTCCTACGTCGATGCGTTGCCGGATTTCGTCAAATTGGCGGAGGCCTATGGCCATGTCGGTATGCGCGTTGAAAAACCCGCCGATCTTGAGGCCGCGATGACCGAGGCCTTTGCATTAAAAGATCGCGTGGTGTTCTTGGACATCATTACCGATCAAACAGAAAATGTGTATCCGATGATCGCCGCGGGTAAGGGCCATCACGAAATGCACTTGGCGCCAGAGCGGGAGTTGGCCTAAATGAGTCGTCGTATTATTTCATTGTTGTTGGAAAATGAATCCGGCGCATTGTCGCGCGTTGCGGGCTTGTTCTCTGCGCGTGGATACAACATCGAGTCGCTAACGGTCGCGCCAACGGAGGATGCGTCGCTATCGCGCATGACCATAGTGACGCGCGGATCGGTCGAGGTGTTGGAACAAATCATCAAGCAGTTGAACAAGCTGGTGGATGTCGTGAAAGTGACCGACCTTGGTGAAGGCGCGCACATCGAACGCGAATTGGCGATGGTCAAATTGCGCGCAATGGGTGAGGCACGTGAAGAATATAAGCGGTTGACGGATATCTTTCGCGGCCATATCGTCGATGTCACCGACACCACTTATACCGTGGAATTGACCGGTGCGGTTGAAAAAATCGATGCGTTTATCCACGCGGTCGGTGAAAAAGGCATTTTAGAAGTTGTGCGTACGGGCGCGTGCGGAATCGCGCGCAGTGAGCGCAGTTTGAATGTGTAACATTTTTTCTTTACGGGAGTAAATTGCAATGCGTGTGTATTACGATAAAGATGCCGATCTGTCCATCATTCGTGGCAAGAAGGTTGCGATCATAGGCTACGGTTCTCAAGGGCATGCCCATGCCAACAACCTGCGCGATTCCGGCGTTAACGTCGTCGTGGGTTTGCGCAACGGTTCCAATTCCGCGCAGAAGGCCGAACGTGCCGGATTGGTTGTCAAATCCATCGCCGAAGCGGTGAAGGCCTCTGATGTGGTTATGATCTTGGCCCCGGATCAAGACCAAGCCAAACTCTATCGCGAAGACATACTGCCCAACATTAAACAAGGCGCGGTACTGGCCTTTGCGCATGGATTTAACATCCACTTCGGGCAGATCGAGCCACGTGCGGATCTCGACGTCATCATGATCGCGCCTAAAGGCCCCGGCCACTTGGTGCGTTCTACGTATACGCAAGGCGGCGGCGTACCCAGTTTGATCGCGGTGCACCAGAATGCGTCGGGCCGCGCGAAAGAAATCGCGTTGTCTTACGCCTCCGCCAACGGCGGCGGCCGCGCCGGTGTCATCGAAACCAATTTCAAAGACGAGACCGAAACCGATCTGTTCGGCGAACAGGCCGTGCTGTGCGGTGGCACCACCGCGTTGGTGCAAGCCGGGTTCGAAACGTTGGTCGAGGCCGGTTATCCGCCGGAAATGGCCTATTTCGAATGCTTGCATGAGCTCAAACTGATTGTCGATTTAATGTATGAAGGCGGTATCGCCAACATGCGTTATTCGATCTCCAACACCGCAGAGTACGGCGATTTCACGCGCGGCCCGCGTATCGTTACCGACCAGACGAAGGCCGAGATGCGTAAGATCCTGGCGGAAATTCAGAATGGCGAATTTGCGCGCGAGTTTATCTTGGAAAACGCTGCAGGTATGGCGACATTGAAGGCCAAGCGCCGCATTGGTCGTGCCCACCAGATCGAAATAGTGGGTGAGCAATTGCGCGACATGATGCCGTGGATCAAGGCCAACAAGATCGTGGACAAGACTAAAAACTAATTCATTTTTTTGCGATGAACCTTATTAGGCCCCCTCTGTGGGGCCTTTTTTGCATTATAAAGGCGCGCATGACTGTTATTCCAGACAACCCCATTGATCTTATGGAACTTTGCCCAAAGATTAGGTGTCTTATTTGGTGTAACAATCACTTTCCGGTCGGTCCTCACGTAGGAGTTCGGAAAACCCAATTGACACTGGTTTCTGGACCCCGGCATCCCTGTCGGGACGACCTTTTTTTTAAAATAATACAGCTAGTTATGGATTGGTTTCTGGTGCGCGCTGGACGTATCTGCGGGCCGGGCGCATAATATACGCATTATTCCTCGTGAAGGACGCTATGGATACCAAATCTGTTAAGCCTGATAAGACCCGCTGGGGCATCTATCTGCTTCCAAATTTATTTACAACGGGTTGCCTGTTTTTTGGCTATTACGCGATAGTCATGGCGATGGGTGGGCAATACGAAAAGGCGGCCGTGGCGGTGTTTATCGCGATGATCCTGGATGGTTTGGACGGTCGTGTGGCCCGCCTGACCAATACCACTAGTGAATTCGGTGTTCAATACGATAGCCTGGCGGACATGGTTTCGTTCGGCTTGGCGCCTTCGTTGGTCATGTATGAGTGGTCTTTACACCACTTAGGTAAGTTAGGATGGGCTGCGGCTTTTATCTACACTGCGGGCGCGGCATTGCGCTTGGCGCGGTTTAACACCCAAGTACACGTTGCGGATAAACGGTATTTTCAAGGCCTGCCCAGCCCGGCGGGGGCCGCCATCGTTGCCGGCATGGTGTGGTTCGCCGGGGATCATCAATTTTCCGGCATGGATCTTTACGCCCCAGCAGCAGTGGTTACGGCGTTGACGGGTCTACTGATGGTCAGCAACTTACGTTATCACAGCTTTAAAGGGATAGACCTGAAGGGCAAAATACCGTTTGTGATGTTATTGGCGTTAGTGCTGATCTTTGTGCTGATCGGCATGGATCCGTCTCAGACCTTGTTTTTTGGGTTTTTAATCTACGCGGTATCGGGGGTGCTCATCACGATGGGGTGGATGCGTAAACGTCGCGCGGAACGTCGCACGGGCGCGGGGCCAGACTCCGGTCCCCCGGATGAACATAAACCTACATAGCGTTGAGCAAATGTTCTGGGTTGCGAAATACCGAGTATAACGCGCCCAAACACAACACATAGACGACAATGCGTAACCAGGCGCGCACATCGTACCAGCCAAGCAACCACGATGTGCGCGGCGCATAGCGCACAAATAAACTCAAAATGCCCAGCGCCCAAAGTAACACAGCAAACATCGGCAGGTCCATGCCGAGCAGGATGGAGCGAGCAAACGTTGGGCGCAGATCGGCGTCTATGTTATAAGCCAATTCATAGAGATACCAACCCAGTATAAAAGACGCCATACCATAGGCGGAAAGCACCAAATCAGACGCAATACGTGACAGCCAATGGCTTAAAAAGCGGGCCAGCATTGATAATAGGCCGACGCGTTTCACTGCACGGTGAGCATCGAACATCATCATCGCGATAACAAACATCAACAACGCGAATCCGATCAGGATTTCACCGTAGCGTGCATTCGGGGGGGTCTTGAGTGCCTCGCTAAAGACCACCGCGTCTTGATGTTCTACATAGGCGGCTAAAAAATGGATTAGAAACGAGACGCCCGACCATAACAATAAGCGGTAGATCAAGTCGCCGAGTTTTTGCCACATGGGGGTGCCGGGGTTACTTCGAGGTTAATTTTGCCGACGGTGTTATGAACAAGCGAGGGTTCACGCGGGCATTATTCAGGCTAACGCTCCAGTGCAAGTGCGGGCCGGTGACGCGCCCGGTTTTGCCGACATGGCCGACTAAATCACCCGGATTGAGTATCTGGCCTTTTGTGACGTTGATGTCATTGAGGTGGCAAAACATGCTGATGAGGCCTTGCCCGTGATCTATGAACACGGTATTGCCGTTGAAAAAATAATCACCAGTTTCAATCACCGTACCTGGCGCAGGGGCGGTGACAATGGCGCCCAACGGGGCGGCGATGTCCATGCCGCTGTGGGGGTTGCGCGGTTCACCGTTGAAGATGCGACGCAACCCAAAGGAGCTGGACATCGTGCCTTCTGTAGGTGCTAGAAAATTGGTGGTGACGTCTTCGCGTTCCGTCCATTGTGAAAATGCGGCGTCAATAATGGGTTTATCTTGGCTGATGCGCGCCAGTTCTTCCGGTGAAGGATTGACCATATTATCCGGCACTTTTAACGGTTGGGTGCTGTATTTTTTAGGACGTATCGCGAACGGAATGCGTTCGCGATGCTTGCCGCGTTTGGCGATCAGATGTTGGCGTCCGGGTTTCGCGCTCAATGGGATGCCCGCGATCGCGTACCAACGGCCTTCATTTTTTACGACCATGACACGGTGGTCCCCAAAATATACTTGAGGCGGTTCCGTGTTTTTTGGCACACGCAGCGGTAGCACCGCAACGCCGCCCGGTACCAATTCGGCGTGTGGCAAGGCTAGTGCGGGGGCGTTGACAAACCAAGCTACGCAGAATGCCGCGAACAACCCGCCTGCATTTTTAATCATTCGTTGTTTCCTCCACTCGAGACATAATGCGCCCTTTGGCTATCCGAATTGCGATGCGATCACCCACTTTTACATCATCCACATGGCGTACCACTTTTTCATCATCTATGCGTTGCGCAATCGCATAGCCACGCGCCAGTGTGGCGAGCGGGCTGATGGCATCCAATGCGCTGGCGGCTGCGATCCAGCGGTGGCGGGCACGGACAATGGCGCCTTGTTGAGCGGTCTTCAATTGCTGTAGCAATCGCTCGTTGCGGCGCAGATAGCGTTGTATGACCAACGCCGGGGCAAATTGCTGCAAGTGCGCGAGGGAATGCAATTGCGCTTGTTGTTTATTGCGCAAAAAGTGGACCATGGCCCGTCGCAGGCGTAGCGAAAGTTCGTCGGTATTTTGCGCCACTTGCTGCAACCTGCGACGCGGATGTTGCACGCGTTGCTCAACCCATTGGAGGTGTTGTCGTTTTGCCGCCAGTGTGCGCTGTAGGGCGGTACGCAGGCGATCGCGGCTGCGTTGCAACATCGACAACCACAAACCACTGTCTGGTACCACCCGTTCCGCCGCCGCAGAGGGCGTGGGTGCGCGTACATCGGCCACAAAATCGGCAATCGTAAAATCCACTTCGTGGCCCACCGCAGAGACTACGGGGATCGTACACTCCGCAATTGCGAGCGCGACGCCTTCATCATTAAACGACCACAGGTCTTCAAGCGAACCTCCGCCGCGTCCAACGATTAATACATCGCAATCGCGACGGGTCGAGGCGAGACGTATTGCCGCCGCGATTTCTAAAGCCGCCTTAGCGCCTTGGACGGCGGTCGGGTAGAGCATGACCGGTATTGCCGGGAATCGCCGCTTCAGCACCGAAAGAATGTCATGGATAGCCGCGCCGGTGGGCGAGGTCACTACGCCGATGCGGCGTGGTAGTGCAGGTAACGGCCGTTTGCGGTCGGCGTCAAAGAGCCCTTGTGCCGCAAGGCGTGCCTTTAGCGCGTCG
>JAOUGF010000145.1 GCA_029857925.1 Gammaproteobacteria bacterium | reverse complement strand
GGTGACGATGGCCAAGGCGCAGCGACGCCTACAAAGTCGCAGGGTGCAGCGGTACACCCTGCTTGCGCATCAATTGCGCAGAGGGATAGGAGTATTAGAAAAGTGAGGCTATATAATTTTTTCACAACGAGCTTCCCTGATGTCGTGCGAGCATACGCGATGATGAACCTTGGTCTATCCGTCGACAACGCAAGACATTGTGAATATTGACGTTGGTTGTATATCCACCTAATCCGCCACAACGCCCATGCCTCGCTGAACAAACGCTAACACTATTACCCCATGCGTTGCAAGCAATAGTCCTTGGTACACCCTGTCCATTCAACGGCGCATTCAACACACGCGGCTACAATTTGGGTAGCCGTTTGCCGCTATGTAGGATAGTAGACACATTGTCACTTGCTATCGGAATTAGTTTGTAGTAACATTTCTACATCGCTAGCGTATGAGGTTTGTATGCCCATTACCACCATGTCCAGCCGCGAGTTTAATCAAGATGCGAGTAAGGCAAAAAAGGCCGCGCAGAAGGGGCCAGTGTTTATTACAGACCGTGGCCGAACAGCGCATGTGCTAATGAGTATCGAGGAATATCAAAAACTTACGCAAGGGTCGGCAACCATTGTTGACCTGCTGGCCATGCCAGGGGCGGACGACGTCGAGTTCGCACCTCCCCGCGCAGACGACCTGTTCCGCCCCATGGATCTATCTTGATGTTTATCCTCGACACCAATGTGGTGTCCGAATTGCGCAAGGCGAAAACCGGAAAAGCGGATAAAAACGTGTCGGCCTGGGCGATCAAGGTCGCTCCCGGCAGTTTGTTTTTATCGGCTGTGACTATTCTAGAATTGGAGATGGGTGTGTTACAGGTGGAGCGTCGTGACGCTGCGCAAGGTGCGATACTGCGCGCTTGGTTAGACAATCACGTCCTACCTGCGTTTTTGGGCCGCGTGCTGGCGGTTGATACTGCAGTGGCACAATGTTGCGCGCGGCTACATGTGCCCGACTGCCGCGCTGATCGTGACGCCCTTATCGCTGCGACCGCCCTGGTGCATGGTATGACAGTGGTGACACGCAATAGCGAGGATTTTCAAACAACGGGCGTTGCACTCATCAATCCATGGTACTGACAACACTGGACGCATAAGCCTTCTATTTATTCAACGGCGCTGCCTTTTCTGCTGTCAATTGAAAGTAGGCCTTGCCATCAGTGAACACGGGTACACCTTTTTGGCAGCTTTCAATATATATTTTTGTCGAGGCAAACGTTGAAAGCGCCGTCATCCCGATGAGCAACACTTGATTTTTTGCCGGATGATCATTTGCGACGTCAAAGCGCTTTAAGCCTTTGTTGTCGCAATTAACAACCCCACGGTCGAACACCACAAACACAGAACCGTCCGCGTTTGTACCCGCATCCGTTACGCGCGCCACCACTGGAATTGCGGCAAACGCCGCCGAGAATGTGCTACCCAGAATAAAAAATACGCCGAACAATTTCTTTACCACGCCACTCCAAGAAAACATATCGCACCTCTGTTAATCAAAATAACCTTCATACAAAATACTTTACACACTGTTTATCCAAATTTTAACGTTAAGTGGCCATTCTATGGTAAATAGCTTTTTAGGATCGCCCCATACCTCTGAAAGACTATAAAACAATGTCTCCACAGGATTGACGCCTAATGTGCGTTGATAGGCCTTTACCGCAGACCAGGTATTGAGATAGCCACACAACTGTGACAAATCCCATACCGCAGACATTCGGAATGCTGGCTGCTTTAACTCCGTGAAGGGTAATTGAATATTGCTATAACCGCTTTCAACCAACGTACGTTCTGAAGGCCAATGACCTGCGAGTAATTCGCTATACAACCTTTCAATCACCTCATCTATGGCGGGCTGGACGCTCAATAGATTATAGGTCCACACAGCTAGCACACCATCTGGCTTTAACACACGCCTGACCTCATTTGCAAAATCCTCTAGATCAAACCAGTGCAACGCCTGCGCAACGGTAATTGCATCGACCGACTTACTTGCGATCGATGAACGCTCTGCAGTTGTGACACAATAAGCAATTTTATCTTTCCTAACGGCGTTTTGAATCTGTCGCGGACTAGCATCAGAAGCGATAACTTGCGCAAAATAGTTTGCCAATCCGCGCGCCGACTGCCCCGTGCCGGTTGCGCAGTCCCACGCGATGTTATGAGCATTCGAAATAGATGCGATATAGGAAAACAATTCATTTGGATACTGCGGACGATATTTTGCGTAGTCAGCAGAGGATTCAGAAAACCGACCGATGAATCTAGCCACAATATTTCCTTTTCACCTATTTTTTGTCTACACAGTGTTAGCGAACTGGCTTTTCCACACCTATCACTCCGTTCGTGTAACAGAGAATTCGGGCGCCGAATAGCCCTTTGCATTCAAGATACTAGGCACAGTAGATGCGTTTCCATCGCGCACAGCGAAATAATGCGGCGACATAATCTCTACACCGGCGTCATTGAATTTAATTAAAATATTTTCGTGTAAATCGGAATAAATATCTGCCATCTTTTCCGGTGTTTGCGTATATCCATTGATCTCATAATTGACATACCAATCACCTAATGATGTCTGGAATACAAACGGCGTAGGAAGTTGCTGTATACCCTCTGTAGCCAACGCGGCCTCAACCAACAACGACTGTACCTGCTGCCAGGGAACATCATACCCGATTGTCACTGACGTATGGAGTATGACACCTTCCCCTACCGATGAAGTGCTGTAGTTGATGATTTGTGAACCCATCACGAGCGAGTTGGGGATAGTAACGACAACATGCTTAATCGTCTTTACACGCGTAACTAATAACGTCTTTTCTACAACGTCGCCAACCGTGTCACCGACTTGTATCCTATCATTTAATCTAAAGGCCCGCGTATACGTCAAAATGATACCAGCCACAATATTTGAAATCGCGGACGAAGACGCAAAGGAAATGATTGCACCCAATACCAGACCCACACCCTGGAAGGCCAACGTACTGGACCCAGGTATATAGGGATAAGCACCGATTAACGCTGTGACAATAACCAAAAATCGAATAATCTGATAGGTAGGTCGTGCCCAATCCTCATAAAACCAATCGAATTTCAAGTCTCCATGCTCTATCAATTTAAATATCTTCGAAATCACCTTTAACGTATAGTATGCGATAAACACAATCACGAGAATATAAAATACATTGGGGATGTAATTAACAATGGTATAAAAAAATGATTTAATAGGGGTTAGTAGATATTGAAATATCGTCAAACTCAACTGTCTTGTTTCCGGAAAATAGCTGAGTATCAATGGAACCATGAAATACAAACACATCAAAATCACAAACAAACGAATTGTGTTGATGGCATTTTGTACAATGATGTCGATTTTACGACCGGAAAGAACTTCAATTCCTCGAAAATAAATGCCTTTTTTCCATAAATATTCTTTTATCTCGACCTTTTTTTTCAACCAAACAAAGGCGCGGTTGTTCAAAAATAACGCAAACCAAAGGCCTATGATCGTAAATATAGAATAAATCACCGCGCTGCCATAAATATCCCAGAGGTGTCGATTCCGATATTCAGAAATCGCCATCGAGATACGTTTTAACACATCATCTGCGAAGTCAGCAATGGATTTTCCTGCGGCTAATGCATCCTGCTCAGTTATCACCACCAATACATTTTCCTTGCTGCCGATACTTATACCTTCTTGCGAATTCACAACCATTAAAGTATTAGTATCAATATCACTATCGGCAAAATTTAAAATATTTTGTTGTATATTGCTGGCGCGTTTAGCGGGCGTCAACGAACTAAGAGGACTACTCCTGACAACGAATAGTTCATGATCGGCGAAAATGACAGGATAGTCTATGGATTTCAAATTCTGCTGTGGATCAGGCGTTACAGTAGTTGTAGTAGAGTGAATAGGTTCATTTGGCAGTTCCACCGCTGAACTTGCGACCAATGCGACGTTAGATATAAAATAAATGGCGACTATTTTATTAAACATATCTGAATCACCTGGATCTTACAGATAATGGTTTAGCTGCAATACACCACATTGACTAAAAGGCCATTTCGTCCGTTGCGTGTCCGCATTTCAGGTTGCCAGCACAAGCGATAGCGAAACAGGATTGCGGCCACTCGCTATAAAACAGAGATCTAAATCCAATCTTTACGCAGACTCCCGCGCTGACTAGCGTCACCCCAACACGCTATAAACCTGGGCGAATGCGCACATATAACTCTTTTTCCGACGATGTATCGGGTACTAACCGCACAGAGAACATCCCGCGAGTTACAGTGCTCCATGTTATCTTAGGCGTGTATCAAGACACCGCTCCGTCAGTGTTCCGTCAGTTTTTCGTTTATAAATTTCTTCTGATTCAATTTAATAATGGAAATAAGCACTATCGAATAAGTAAACGTTGAAAGCAGTATGACCCCGATGACTATCGCTTTAAATAGTTCTAAATACTCAAATGACTCCGGAATCATCGTAAGCATAACAATAGACAATCCACCTTTTATACCAGCAAAGGTCAACACACCCCACCAACGTAAACTAATATCCACCATTCTTGGCGTTGCATTTGAAAACCATGCGAAAAGGGCCATCATCACGCCTCGGATAACAGTAGTCGCGGAAAACATGATGACAATCTCCACCCTGTACTTCCACAACAACGCCAAATCTATCATCTCCGCCATCGCCACGAAAAGGATTGTATTGGCAACTAGCGCCAATAGCTGAACGTCTTCCTTGCTACGCAGATGTCGGTCTCGTTCTTCGATAGTGGTTTCTATGCGGCGCAGCATATTTCCTATTACACCGGAAGAGGCATTTCGTTCTTGCGCCTCTGTCTTCAATGCGTTTTCATCGCGTTCGATCTGTTGATTGTCCTCCGCGATGGCCTTTGTCATAACATGATTCACAGTTATTGTAGCAAAAATACAAGAAAGTATACCTGAAAGATGTAAGTGTGAGTGTCCGCCGATCAGATTGATCAATAGAAAAAAGTGTTCAGAAACCTCAAACGCCCCATAACCGGTCATTACAAGTATCATCAACTCAGCCATGCGATTTTTAGTAGTCTTCAAGACAGCGAGTCCCATAAAACCAACAACAACGCCGACTGCGATAGAACCTAATACGACTGAAAAACTAATTTCTACTACATAACCAACCGTAAGAGTACTGCCGCCTAACGCATATAAACCCACAAAAACAAACACAATCAAAGCTGTAGCGTCATTAAATAGACTTTCCCCTTCCGCCAATATTTTTAAGCGATGCGGCAGTTCAAATTTCGAAAAGATGCTAACCACAGATACTGGGTCTGTGGCGAGCACCATCGCGAATAATATTATTACCGCCGCGTAGGACAAACTCATTCCATCGAATAGCCACTTTGACATCAATAATGCCATCAACACCGACAATATTACAGCGATTACAGATAGGTAAAGCAGACTAAGACCGTGTTTTCTCAAATCATCTAATTTTAGCTCAAGTGAATCTGACAATAATAATATTGGCAACAAGAATACGACCAAAGTCGCAAAATGTTCGGCGTCTCCGGTGAGAACGGGCACTTGTTGGAATAAAAAGTGTGCTATAAACGACAGCGCGATGAGACTTAGCGGAGACGGAATCCGCAATTTGTCTTCAAACAGTAGCGCGATGACCAAAATCGTCGCGAGCATTAATAATATACCAATCAACTATAACTCTCCATTCACTCGACTGACACCACTTAGAATACCACCCAATCCCTCATCATACCCCATCATTAATGTCACGGGTAATTCAACACTTCACATTGAACATTTAAGAATCCAATTAGCATACATCAATCCACCTGTTCATGGATTTTTTTACCAATTACCATAGATTGGCAATGGTAGATGCTTTGCATAGTAACTTACTCGAAACCGCCGGTTTTGACTATGCAATTAATTGATTATTGGATATATTAACAACTGACTGCCACGATGTGATTAATTATCTATAAGGGAACCTCCAAAATTTCGATCAGGGGATGCAGCGCTAGGCGGAAAGGGGCGAAAAAG
>JAOUGF010000144.1 GCA_029857925.1 Gammaproteobacteria bacterium | reverse complement strand
GCCGTGGATCACCTGCGCGCCGACGCCGATAGATTGGCGCAACGCATCGCGTTCTTGGAATCACGCGGGTCAAGGCAGGGCACGTGATACGCAAAGGACAGTGGTTACGTTTGTTGTTTATTCACCGCGTGTTGGTGCGCCATGATCTGGACGACATCATTTTCGCCACCCATTTATTTCGGCCCTACCGATTTATATTGCATCTGATGCCCTGGCATTGGTGGCGCGACCAGACCACACCGCGCGCCGTACGCCTGCGGCGCGCATTAGAAGATCTCGGCCCGATATTTGTAAAATTCGGGCAGATGTTGTCCACACGTCCCGACCTGTTGCCGCCGGATATCGCCAAAGAACTCGCCTATTTGCAGGATCGCGTTCCGCCGTTTTCGTCCGCGCGTGCGCGGGCGGTCATTGAACAGGCCTATGGCGCGAAGATTGGCGATGTGTTCGCGGAATTTTCGGATCAACCGTTGGCGTCTGCGTCCATCGCGCAGGTGCATGTCGCGCGGCTGCACGACGGGCGGGAATTGATTATAAAAGTAGTGCGCCCCGATATCGCGCCAGTCATCCGTCGTGACACGGATTTGTTACACACACTGGCAGAGCTGGCCGAGCGTTATTGGCCGCAGGCGCGGCGTTTACGGCCGATAGAGGTGGTCGAAGAATATAAAAAAACGATACACGATGAGCTTGATCTGTTGCGTGAGGCCGCGTCGGCATCGCAATTGCGCCGCAATTTTTTAGGGTCCGCCGATTTATATATACCGGAAATCCATTGGCCGTGGACGCGTCGCCAAGTGATGGCGATGGAGCGTATACATGGCATCCCGGTCAGCGATGTCGCCGCGTTGCGCGCGGCGGGGGTCGATCTGAAACGCCTGGCCGAGCGCGGCGTCGAGATTTTTTTTACACAGGTTTTCAAACATAATTTTTTTCACGCCGACATGCACCCCGGCAATATTTTTGTCGAGCCGAGCGGCCGTTATATCGCGGTTGATTTCGGTATCATGGGTGCGCTGACGACACAAGATCAGCGATATTTGGCGGAAAATTTTCTGGCGTTTTTTCGTCGCGACTATCGGCGTGTCGCGGAATTACATATAGAATCCGGTTGGGTACCGGCCGGGACGCGCGTCAACGATTTTGAGGCCGCGATACGCACGGTGTGTGAACCGATCTTCGAGCGGCCGTTGAAAGACATTTCATTCGGACAGGTATTGATACGCCTGTTTCAGACCGCGCGGCGGTTCGACATGGAGGTGCAGCCGCAATTGGTGTTGCTGCAAAAGACTTTGCTCAATATCGAAGGCTTAGGCCGCGAGTTGTATCCGGATTTGGATTTATGGCAAACCGCCAAGCCGTTTCTTGAACGCTGGATGCGGGAACGCATCGGCGTGCGTGGATTTATCAGTGCGTTGCGCAAAGAGGCGCCGCAGTGGGCGGAGATACTCCCCACTTTGCCGCGCTTAATGCATGAGGCGCTGCAGCGTGTCGCGCAGCCGCACCCCACGTCGTCGGCACTCCGGCTGCATTCATACAGATCCGATCTGAGAGGCGTGTTGCGTTGGACAATGGTGTTTGTCGCCGGTGTTTTATTGGGGCTCAGCATCGCGTTGCTACGCGGGTGGCGGGGCTGAAAGCATGCGCACCGTCTATCCCTGGCGTGACGGTAACCATTTCAAATTGCTGCTCGACGGCGAGACTTTTTTTCCGATCTTTTTAACCGCCATCGCGCACGCGCAACGCCATATCTATTTTGAAATGTATCTGGTGGAATCCGGCCAGCTTGCCGACCGTTTTGTCGCCGCATTGCGCGACGCGGCGGCGCGCGGTGTGCGCGTGTTTTTGTTGTTCGATGCCTTTGGCACGCGTGGCCTGCGTGACGCGGATCGCGCGCGACTCGCGGTACCGGGTGTGGTGATGGGCTACTACAACCCGTGGAATATATGGCACTGGAAGCGTTATTTAGTGCGCGATCATCGCAAACTTTTAATCGTGGATGATGACGTCGCGTTTTTGGGCGGTGCCGGGCTCACCGATGATTTTTGGCCGGGGCGCAAGATGCCTGCGTGGCATGACGCGATGATAGCGGTGCGCGGCCCGTGTGTCGCCGACTGGGTCGATGTGTTTCATAAGACCTGGCGGCACTGGTCGCGCATAGCATTGCCCGATCCGAGCGTAATCCAGACGCACGTGGCGGGGATGTGGGGGCGGGCGACCTGTGTGGGGGGCGGTTTCGGGCAGGAAATAAAACATTCATTTTTGAATCGTGTGCGCAGCGCCGAACGGCGGGTGTGGGTCGCAACGGCCTATTTTGTACCTCCACGCCGCATCTTGCGGGCGCTAAAAAAAGCGGCACGCAATGGCGTCGATGTGCGCTTGTTATTGCCGGGCGCCTTGACCGATCATCCCGCGATCCGCCATGCGGGCAGGCGTTATTACCAACGCCTGTTGCGCGCCGGGGTGCGAATCTTTGAATATACACCGACGTTTAATCACACCAAGGTTGCATTGTGCGATGACTGGGTTTCGATGGGTTCCAGCAATATCGATCGCTGGAATTTGCGTTGGAATTTAGAAGGCAACCAAGAAGTCGCGGGTGAAGGTTTCATTCAGGACGTGGCGCAAATGTTTGCAACCGATTTTGCGCGTTCGGTGGAGATTGAGCATGCGCGCTGGCACCTGCGTCGCGGCCGATGGCGTGAACGTTTTTGGGGCGCGGTAGATGTATGGTTGGAGCGTTTGTCTACGCGTTGGAAGGCGCGCCAACGCGGAGACGACGGTTAACGGCTTTCTAGGTTAAATCCTTCCGTTGGTTTTTTTGAGCAGATTGTCTGCGACCTTTTTTCCGACATTCGAAAACGTGTCATAGATCCCACGGCGATCTTTTTTGTCGAGCGTATCGTCTTCAGAGGCGATAAATGTGGCGCCGTTGGGGATTTGCAATGTCGTCGTAAGTTTTATTGTCTGTATAGATTCGATCAGCGTGATATCGACATTAATATAACCGGTCAATGCGGCGTTTTTTTCGGTCGCCTCGGCAAAATGAAAACGACCGCTTTCACTCAAACGTTCTAATAGCTTATCTTTGACCGCCGCCGTCATTTCTTGTTTTGAAAGCGGGAACCAAGATTCGTTCGTGAAATTCACGTGCATTACGATGTCATAAGTCTTGGCGTCAGCCGCAGCCTTCGGCATGGGGAGCGGCGTCGTGCTGGTGCGCGCGCCGTCTACAGGGACCAGCGTCAATGCGGCGGTTTGCGGCACGATATCAAAGGCGCGACCGTTGATTGTGTCCACCGCCATACCGATCCAAAAGGCGCTCGCAAAAATAAAATTTCCCCAAATCCACCCGTTGAATTCACGTTTAAAATGCAAGTCCTGAGGTTGAAACCCTTCTAGGTTCACCTGTGCGACTTGGTTACGCTTGCTGCGTTCCACCGCGATGACCGTGGGTGTAATATATTGGCGGTCGCCCAAGGTCACCTTCGCGCCTGCGGGGGCGGTGGCGACCGGGACTTCGACGTAACGGGAGTTTACGATGGTCGCGCAGCCGGTCAGCAGAAACGCGATACATGTAAGCACGGAGATTAGAGGCGATCTATTCGGCATATTTGTCACCTGGTGAGTATCATCCTAGAAACGGCGGTTGACCGCTACTACTACATCTAACGATTTGAAACAAATAAAATATTCGTAAATTTTACTTTCACCCAATGGGTGAGAGCGCTATGCCGCGGATTGCACGCTTTACCGCACGCTAAAGCGCACACTCCACGGCATCCAACCGCCGTTTCTAGGATCATTGGTCGAGTGCAGTACACTGAAGTCCCGTCCTCTTGGCGCGAGGCTAATTGTAGGTTGTATCGGCCAGTGCGACAAGTATCTTGTATCGCGTCAATGCGTTTGTTCCGCGTCGCCATGGAGCGCTAGCTTCTCGAAACCGCCGTTTCTAGGATAATAGAGAATTGATAATTAAAGAGATTATGGTAAATTTCATCGGCGCCTGTTAGATGCAAGCGTCAACAAAACCCTTGCCCTGGTGACGAAAAAGGACGCCAGGGCAGGATCGTTTGCTAACTAGTTAAATGTAATAAACATCGCCGACGTCCACACCTTCGCATCGTCGATCTGGCGCGCCAAAAAGTACACCGGGCGATGGCCATGGGGGCCGTTTTTGGGTCCGATTTCAATCTGTCCGGAAACGTCACGCGGCGCGGGCGCGTCGCTCATGCGCTCCAACGCCAAGAACATATCGACACCGGGCAGGTCCCGTTTTAATCGCACCGCGTCTAATAATTCCGCGCCGGTGATTTCCCACTCGAAGCTCGGGCAGTGCACAAATGGATTGCCCTTCAAGGGATCGCCGACCTTGACGTAGCCGTCTATGGTGCCCTCGATGCGGATTTTAGCGGTCTTTAAGTGCGATACATCGATTTCTATGGCGTCCACGTCGCCGTAGGTGTCGCTACGGAAACCGATTTGCGTGGCATTGTGACGCCAGCACGTTTCTTCCAAATGCTCGAATCCGCGCGCGGTGTAGTTATTTATCACCGCGTTGGTGATGGTGATCGTGCCCTTCCACGCGGCCCAACGATAACGATCTTTAATGCGCGCGCCGCCCCAGCGGAAACGAATCTTGCGATCTGATAATCCTAATTCCTGTTGCAGGTCACGACGCCAGATCACGCCGGAGTGATCGTAGGCGACGATCTCGTCCCAACCTGCATCGCCGAGGAAGCGATAGCCGATCATCGCTGGCCCTGCGTGTGTAAATTCATCGCCCATGATGTGATCACCGCAGCGTGTAAGGCCGTAGGTGCGTTCGCCGGTAGAGGCAAACGTATGGCGCGCGCGCAATGCGGTTGCGATGTCCTGGCGTGTCAACGCGGGCGCGATGAGGCCGGAAATGCCGCCTTTGGTGCCGAACACTGCGGTACCTGGCACGCCGCCGCCGCAACGCCCGCGATGTTCATCGCCCGCCATCGTCGCGCCCATTTTATAACCGCGTTCGACCGATTCTTGGTACAGCCACGCGAAATGCCCCCAGGACGAACCGATTTCAATCAGGCGTTCGAGTTTTGGATAATGCCAGTCCAATATGCAGCGGCGTCCGCCGACGTGCGGGATTAATAAATGGCCTTCAGGGTCTTGCGCATAGGCGGCCCACAACTCCTCCAATGGCCACGCGCCGGGTGACACCTGCGTGGATTTCATTTCTTCATTCCATTCCACGGAGCGTACGTGTTCGCCGTTTTTGAGATACGGAAATTCCGGTTCGCGGTCGTGTAAAAACACCACGTTGTGATCGCCGCCCGCGCACGAGCTGCCGCACCATTCCGTGCCGGGAAACGCGACAAACTGGCCGTCTTTATTGATGTCGCGTATCAACTGCACGGTCTTTTTCCACAGTGTGTCGGTGATGTTAAAATCATTGTGCGCAAACGCCAACACGTCCAAGCCGGTCACGTCGCGGCCATAAGTGAGGTTATACGTGGTCGAGTTTGTGCCTATCGTGTCTTCGGAATGCACGTGCAGGTCGCAATAAAAAATGCGCGGCATCGTGAATTGTTTGTCCACGGTGACATAAAACGTCTGCGGTTTGACCCACGCGTGATCGGGTAACGTGGCGGTGATCGTCAATTCGCCGCCGTCTTTGGTCGGCAAATCCTCCAGCAAAACCACCGCCCAACCTTGTTTGGCCAATTGCAGTGACTTGTCGTAGACCGCTTTGCCGTTCAGCGTGGCGACGACATGCAGTTTGTCAGGGCGATTCCAACAGGTGTTGCCCCATTCATCCTCCGCGCGTATCCGCAATGGAAAACGTTCACCGGCGCGCACCATGCGCGGCCCGGCCATTTGTAATTGTGCGGGCGCACCGGCTTCGATATTGATTACGATGTCGTTACCTATCGACGCGAAACGCGATGTGCCGAGCGGATCGACATAGCAACGGATACGGAAATTTTCTTCGACAAAGGTTTGCACGCGCGTGCCCGCGCCGCCGAAGCGTCGATCACCCAAACGTATGATGATGTGATCGCCGGCCTTTAAAAAGCCATCGACGGTATCAATAATAATCGCCTTTTGAAACGGGCGTTCGTGGCCTTTTTGATCGAAA
>JAOUGF010000143.1 GCA_029857925.1 Gammaproteobacteria bacterium | reverse complement strand
AACGCGTCGCCGAGGCGCGCCGTGAATTACGACCTATAATGATGGAATGCGATGGCTGTAAGTTCCGGCTGGTCGCGGAAGAACAAGGGCACGGCCATCATCACCACGGTGACGCGACCCATGCGCAGGCCGACGATCACGATCACGATCACGATCACGATCACGATCACGATCACGATCACCAACATGATCACGTACATACACACGCAACGGTACACGCATGAGCACTGTCAATACCGTCACCGAGCAATTAACGCCCACCGGTCAACAGATTGAACACGACTCGTTCGCAATCGTCGATGCCGAGGCGGGCGCACATCCTTACAGCGCCGCGCAATGGCAGGTCGTGCGGCGCATGATACACGCCACAGCGGATTTTGAATTCAACGGCCTGACGCGCTTTCATCCACAGGCCATCGCGGCAGGCATACAAGCATTGCGCAACGGCTGCCCCATTTTTGTCGATGTCGACATGATACGCGTCGGCTTGTCACAACCACGGCTGCAACATTTTGGCGTGCAGGTGCATCAATTTATCTCCGACACCGATGTGATCGCCCGTGCGCAGTCACAAAATTCCACGCGCGCGGTGCAGGCCGTGCGCAAGGCACACAGCGCGGGATTGTTAGATAACGGCATCGCCGCGATCGGAAACGCGCCAACGGCGTTGTTGGAAATTTTACGTTTAATCCGCGAAGAAGGCGTGCGTCCGGCGCTGATCGTCGGTATGCCGGTCGGATTCGTGTCCGCGGCGGAATCCAAGGACGCGCTGGCGCAACTCATAGACATACCGTGGATCATCACACAAGGTCGCAAGGGCGGCTCGACGCTGGTCGTCGCCACACTGCACGCACTGTTGGCGTTGACCGAAACGCAGGCGCGCGTGGCCAGCGCATAATCCAGATGGACGAGAAACCCAAAAAAGGCACCCGCACCGGCTTCACGACAGGCGCATGCTCTGCCGCAGCCGCGCGCGCAGCGACCTTGGGTTTGATCCACGGCGATGTGCCCGCACAGGTCGATTGCGTGCTGCCGAATGGCCAGACCGTGTGCTTTGATGTCAGCGACGGACAACGCGAAGACGAACACGCAACAGCAGTGATCATTAAAAATGCCGGGGACGACCCTGATTGCACACACGGCGCGCACATGACTGCACGCGTGACGCTGCGCCGCGATCAACCTGGCGTCGTGCTGCTGAAAGGTGGCGTCGGCGTGGGCACCATCACGCAGCCTGGCCTGGGTCTGGCCGTCGGCAGCCCCGCGATCAATCCGGTACCGCGCCGCAATATCGAAGAAAATGTGCGTGCAGTTGCCGGTGATTTATTAAATTCCGCCGGTTTAGAAGTTGAGATTTCCGTCCCCGGCGGCGAGGAAATGGCCAAAAAGACGCTGAATTCTCGCCTGGGTATCATCGGCGGCATTTCGATTTTAGGCACCACTGGCATCGTACGCCCCTATTCCACCGCCGCGTTTCGCGCCAGCGTGATACAAGCCATTGACGTCGCCGCCAGTCAAGGACAGACCACCGTGGTGTTGACCACCGGCGGACGCACCGAAAAATTTGTGATGCGCGAACTGCCGCAATTGCCCGCCGCGTGTTTTGTGCAAATGGGCGATTTTTTGAAATACGCGTTGGATACCGTCGTGAAATGTCATATCCAACACGTCGTCATCGGCGGCATGGTCGGTAAATTGACGAAGATGGCGCAGGGTGAAACGATGACGCACGCCGGTCGCGCCGAGGTAGACACCGCATTATTGGCGGATTTAGCGCGCGAAATAGGCGCTCCCGCAGAGGAAGTCGCCGCCATCGCCGCCGCCGAAACCGCGCGTTTCGCCAGCGAACGCATGGAAGCGCTGGGGTTGACACATGCATTTCACAACGCGCTCGCGCAACGGGTATTTACGACGATCACCGCGCGTTATCCACAACAATTTTCATTGCGGGTATTAGTATGCGATTTTGACGGCCACAAATTGGCGGAGGCACCGCAACCATGAACGCGTATCACGTCATCGGTGTGCTCGATAACGGCGCAGAGGGCATCACGCCCGCCGCGTTACATTTAATCTCGCAAGCGCAAGTCGTCATCGGCGGCGCGCGCACGCTGCAGATTTTTGCATCGACGTTCACGCGCGACGCGCAATTATTGGATCTCACCGGAAAATTGCCCAGCGTACCGCAGTGGGTCAATGACGCGCTGCAGCGTGATCAGCGCGTTGTCGTGTTGGCCACCGGCGATCCGCTGTGTTACGGCATCGCGCGCTATTTAATCGATCGATTGCCCGACGCGCGCTGCAACACCGTTCCGAATGTATCCACCGCGCAATTGGCATTTGCGCGTTTGAATCTGCATTGGCAAGACGCCGCGTGGGTGTCCGCACATGCGCACGACAGCGGCGAGTGGCTCAGTGGCGCTGACTCGCGCCATGCGCTATATCCGATTTTGCAAGCGACAGTCTCCAGCAATAAACTGGCGATCTTCACCAGCCCACAAAATACCCCGGCGCGTATCGCACGCATGTTGTTGGCCGAAAATTTCGGAGCGGAATGGCAAGTCGCAATTGCGAATGCGTTGTTACAACCGACGGAGCGCATCGTCGGCCCGCTGTCCATTGCGGAAGCCGCGCAGACAGACAGCGACGCATTGAATATCATGCTGTTGTGGCGCACCGGCGTGCAGCCCACGCGCGTGCATGGTTTGCGCGACGACGCGTTTGCACAACGCAAACCCGAGAAAGGCCTGATCACTAAACGCGAGGTGCGTGCGGTATCGCTGGCGTATTTACAATTACATGCGCGCAGCATCGTGTGGGACATCGGCGCGGGCTCCGGCTCCGTGGGCTTGGAGGCCGCGCGGCTGTGCCCGCTAGGCCACGTCTATGCCGCCGAAAAAAACCACGACGACGCCGAAAACGCGCGCGAGAATCGCAAACGTCTTGGCGTTTATAATTATACGCTCGCCCACACCAAGGCCCCTGCGGGTTTGGGCGACTGGTTAGACCCGGACGCGGTGTTTATCGGCGGGTCGGGCGGTGAGTTGGAAGAATTAATTGCCTACAGCCTGCAGCGCATGACGCGCGGCGGCAATTTGGTGATGAATTTCGTGACGTTTGAAAACCTGGCGCGTGCACTCGCCACGCTCAAAAATGTGGGCGCGACCTGGCAAGTCACACAAATGCAAGTCGCGCGATCGCAACCGATACTCGATATGCAACGGCTGGCGGCGGAAAATCCGGTGTGGATTATTTGCGCGCAGGCGGGAGAAAAAGGCGCATGACGACACCTCCTTGTGGCCGTTTGATCGGCGCCTCGCTAGGCCCTGGCGATCCTGGTTTGATTACGCGGCGCGCCTGGGACACGTTGTGCGCCTCCGCATTTTGGACGTATCCGGTACGCAAACACGGCGGCGAAAGTTACGCATTGGACATTGCGCTGCGTGCTGGCGTGCCGTTGCCCGTGCAGCACACACCGTTGGTATTCCCGATGACGCACGACCGCGCCGTGTTGCAACGCTATTGGCACGCGGGCGCGGCGACAGTGATCGAACAACTGCAATGCGGCATAGACGTGGTGTTTTTGGTCGAAGGCGATGCGTCGACCTATTCGACGTTCGGACATTTGGCGCGCGCTGTGATGCAACAAGCCCCGCATATTGAAATCGAGACGATACCGGGCGTGTCGTCCTATCACGCCGCAGCCGCGCGCGTGAATCTTTCGTTGGCCGACACCGACGACACCCTGGCGATACTCCCGGCGGGGTATGGCGTGGCCGAGGTCGAGCGCATGTTGCATGATTTCGACACCTTGGTGTTGTTAAAGGTGAAACCCTTGCTCGATGATTTGCTGTTGATGTTAGAACGCAAGGGGCTGGCAGAACACAGTTATTTTGTCGAAAAGGCCGGTGCCCCGCAGGAACGCGTGGTGCGCGAGGTAACCTCTTTGCGCGGCACCAAGGTCAATTATTTATCGTTGTTAATCGTCCACAATCCGCACCGCGTCAAATTAGACATGGTGCGCGGTTGCCGCAAACCCGCAACCAAGGAACGCCATGAACTCGCCGACTAATCCCCGCGTCGTCATCGTCGCAATCACCCGCCACGGCGTCAAGCTCGCCGCGCGTCTGGCGCAAGACCTGCCCGAGGCGGAGTTGCTAATCGCTGAAAAATTCGCTGCAGAGACGCCGACGCTAACCAACACCAAGCGCTTTTATGTGGGCGCTTTGCGCGATGAAATCGCGGTGTTGTTCGCACAGTTTGACCAAATTATTTTTCTGGTATCATTGGGCGCGGTGGTGCGCTTGACCGCGCCGCATTTGCGCAACAAGGATGTAGATCCCGGCATCACCGTCGTGGACGACGCAGGGGAATTCGCGATCCCGGTGCTCTCCGGCCACGTCGGCGGCGCAAATGCCTATGCGCAACGCGTCGCGGACATCCTCGGTGCGCGCGCGGTGGTGACCACCGCCTCGGACGTCGGCAAGACGATCCCAGTTGATATATTAGGCCGCGAACTAGATTGGAAAGTGGAAGCGCCCAAGATCAATATTACACGTGTATCCGCACATGTTGTAAACGGCGAATTGATCGCCTTCGTGCAAGAACACGGCGCGCGCCAATGGTGGACGCGCACCACCGCGCTGCCGCCCAACATCCATTTATTCGACGACATCAACGCCGTAGACTTGAATAAATTTCGCGCAGTGTTGTGGGTCACGCGGCGTGTGATCGACTCTGAATGGTGGTTGCGTCTGCCCGAACGCCTGGTCGTTTATCGCCCGCCACTGGGTCAGGATAAATGAACGTCATCTTAGGCGTAGGTTGCGATCGCGATACCAGTATTGAGACGCTGACCGCGGCAGTGACACTCGCGTTGGACGCAAGCAAACTGATGCGCGCGGATGTCTGCGGCGTGGCCAGCATAGACAAAAAAAATGATGAACGCTGCATATTGGAACTCGCCGAAAAAAATGCGTGGCCCTTGCAATTTTTCTCCGCGCAACAATTGGCGGCGGTGGCGGTGCCCAACCCTTCTGAGACGGTGCGCCGTTACATGGGCACACCGGCGGTCGCCGAGGCGGCGGCCTTGCTTGCCGCGAAAACCGGCATGGAAAATTTGGTATTGGAAAAACTCAAACACCGTGGCGCAGACGGCAAAAACGCCACGGTTTCTATCGCAAAGGTGATGCATGAATAAACCAGGAAAGATATTGCTCGTAGGCTTTGGCCCGGGTTCGGAACCGCACATGAGTCTGCGCGCGCGCGAGGCGATCAAAGAATCCGACGTCGTCATCGGCTATTCAACCTATGTCAAATTGGTGCAGGATTTGTTAGATGGCAAGACCGTCATCCGCAAGGGCATGACCGAAGAATTGGATCGTTGCACCGAGGCGTACGCGCACGCGTTGGAAGGCAAGACAGTTGCACTGATTTCGTCCGGCGATGTCGGCGTCTACGGCATGGCCGGGCCGACGTATGAGGTATTGTTACAGGCCGGTTGGAAACCCGGGGTCGGCATAGAAGTAGAAGTCGTGCCCGGCAGCACCGCGTTGACCAGTTGCGCGGCCTTGGTCGGCGCGCCGTTGAGTCATGATTTTTGTTCGATTTCGTTGTCGGATCTATTGACACCGTGGACGGTCATCGCGCGACGCCTAGAAGCCGCCGCACGCGCCGATTTTGTGACCGCGCTGTACAACCCCAAGAGCGGTCGCCGCACACAACAAATCGTCGAGGCGCAGCGGATTTTTTTATTACACCGCGCCCCGGACACCCCCGTTGCGATTGTAAAGTCGGCCTATCGGGATAAACAATCTATACAACGCGTCGATCTCGCACACATGGCGGATTGCGACATCGGCATGCTGTCCACGGTATTGATCGGCAACAGTAGCACGTTTATGCGCGAAGGGCTGATGATCACACCGCGCGGCTATGCAAATAAATACGACGCATTGACCGGCGAGGTGCGCGACGGTGAGCGCGCGGGACGCTCGCTGAGCATGGGTTTGGAGGGTTGGAAGACCTGTGTGCGCACCTGGTTACAAAACAACGCCTCCGGCATTGAAGAGGCCGCGCAGTATTTTGATGCTTCGGTAGGCGACATCTTGTCCGCCTGTATAAAGATCGCTGAAGATAT
>JAOUGF010000141.1 GCA_029857925.1 Gammaproteobacteria bacterium | reverse complement strand
CACCGACGATGGTGTTGTACGACGGCACGCAATTGTGACGACGAAAATAGTGCAGTATCGCCGCCTCGAGTTCATATTCCATCATGCCGGGACGGCACACCCGCATCGCTTCGATATGGCCTTGCGCGGAGACTTGCGCGGCGCGGCGTAACGTCGCGACTTCGTGTTTGTCTTTAAACAGGCGCTGTTCATGCACCAACGGTTCGATATCGACGAATTCACTGGGCGCTTGCACGCCCGCGCGTGCCTTTGCGCGTAGGCCGTTTAACCAGCCGTGCACGCGCGCATCGAAATCGGCGCGACGCCCCACGCCGTAAAATATGCGGCGGCGATTTTTTAACAATTCCGGCAGGTGTGCGTCGAGTGTCGCGATGTCGAACGCCTGTTGCGCGCCATACTGTTGTATGACGCCTTGCGGACCGGCGCGGCGCCCGTTCCATATCTCTTTTTCAAGATCGCGCGGGCGGCAAAACATCACATATTCACCGTCCGCGCGCCCGGGGATCAACACCGCGATCGCCTCCGGCTCGGCGAAACCGGTCAAATAATGGAAGTCGCTGTCGGGACGGTAGGGGTAGTGGCTGTCGCGATTGCGTATGACCTCGGGCGCGGTCGGTATTAATGCGATACCGTCCTTGCCGATTTGTTGCATTAGTCGCGCGCGACGCGCGGCATAGACGCTGGGCGCCAACGCGGCGGTCAAGGCCGGGGCGGCGACTTTTTTCATGCGTTTACTGGCGGTGCTGGGCGTCATGCATCTACATCCTGGCGCCTAATGCAGGCGTACTTCGGGTGGGGCCTCGGGCGGCGGATTCATTTCGCTATAAATAACCAAAACGCCCATGCGCACATATTCTACCACTTCGGCATAGGCCGCTTCATTCGGCTCGTCTTCCTCCTCGGCGTCCATACCGGCCTGCGATATTTGTATCATATCCAGCGCAATCTCTTGCGAATCGGCAGGCAGTTCGTCCAGATCGGTCACACCGCCCACACTCAAGCCCACCAAAAAGCCTTGGCACCAAAGGCTTAACGTTTCGATGCGTTGTTGGATATCGCTGTCATCGTCGGGGAGTAACAGGGCCAATTCAAAGCCGATACCGGTGACTTGCTCATAGGTACGCGCATGCAGTGTATGCAATAATCCGACGGCCTCTTGCGCCAGCACATTGGCGCCCTCCAATTCGTCTTCCACCAAATAGGCCACCCATTCACCTGCGGAGATTTCGCCTTTGGCGCATAACATCCCACACATTATGCCGTGGCTCTCGGCGGCCTCGGCGGTGGCATTCACGCGCATCAGCGCTTCGCATACGTGTTCATAGTCCAAGGGGATTTGGCTCATCGGCGGTTCTCGGTCAAGGTCTGGGGGTAATCATATCAAACCCTAGGCTGGCGTGCCTCTTGCGTTACAATTGTAACAACAATGGCTTGATCCATAAGGAGTTTTATGCGAAATTGCGTGCAAGAGTATGGCCAACCACTAATCTCGTCGGGTGATTCTCCCGTTGATTCCACCCCACCGCGTGTCCTATAGTCTACCCATGTCCGATAAATCATTGTCATTGGCTCAACTGGAGTCGCAATTGACCAGCCTTTCCCGGCGCATGGATGAATTGCTGCGCGCGGTCGAAAACCTGCGCGGAGAAAATGCGATCTTGCGCGCCCATCAAACCGCGTGGCTGCGTGAGCGCACCGATTTGTTGGAAAAAAACGCACGCCTGCTCGACAAGCATAAGGTGGCGCGTAATCGCGTCGAGGCGTTGATCGCACGGATACACGAGATGGAGCATTCCGCATGACCGAGGCCGTCGCAGTGGATGTCCGCATTTTAGACAAAGATTACCGCGTGGCGTGCAGCCCGCAAGAAAAAACCGCATTGGTAAATTCCGCGCGCTTTCTCGACACCAAGATGCGTGAAATCAGAAGCAGCGGTAAAATCATCGGTTCTGAACGTATCGCGGTGATGGCGGCGCTGAATATCGCGTATGAATTATTACGCCACCGCGATGATTACGATGCGGACATCAATGATGTCTGCGTCGAGGTGAAAAAACTGCAAGATAAGGTGGAACACGCCTTGCACAAAACCCCTAAGTCCGGGGCCTGATCGTCAGCCTGTCCTGAACGCGAAAAAAGCGTTGTTTTCTCGGGATATTATTGAATTTTTAACTGCGCCCCAATGTGTTATAATGAATTGGCGTCCTCTGCAGTGTTCGTATATGCCAAATGCGCCCTTGAGCCGATAAATTTTTCTTCGGGGGCTTGATGTCGGTGTGGTGTGCATGTCCGCTGGTCGGAAAGCCTAAAACTCCGCGATGGTTCCCACTTGAACCCTTGGGTTCAAGGCCCACTGGCACTACGGCACAACGTGGAGGACGCCACCTAATTTAAGTGCAGCGTACCGTGATCGATAAATCGCAACTACGAAAGCAAATCCGACAACAACGGCGTACGCTCACCCCTCAACAGCGGCGTGACGCCGCGCGTGATCTGGCCAGCCTGATCGGCATGACGCCCGCGTTTCGACGCGCGCGTAAAATCGCCGGATACATGGCGTGCGACGGTGAGATCGACCTGCAACCTGTCATCACACAAACCTGGCGTCAATCAAAACGATTTTATCTGCCGATATTGCATGCGCCGGTGTTCAATCGCATGTGGTTTGGCCATTACCAACCGGGCGATAAGCTAGTGAATAATCGCTATGGCATCCCAGAGCCGCAGGCCGCGCGTGCCAGCGCCCCGGAGGTGTTGGGCTTGGATCTGGTATTGGTGCCGCTGGTGGCCTTTGACCTTCAAGGCAACCGCTTAGGCATGGGCGGCGGGTTTTATGATCGCACCTTCGCCTATTTATTACGGCGCAAGGTCTGGCGCAAACCGTTATTGGTCGGTGTCGCATACGAATTCCAACAGGTCAGCCAACTACCGTGTGAGGCGTGGGACGTCCCGCTGTGCGGCGTCATCACGGAAAAACAGGTGCACTGGTTTTGATGCTAGAATAGACGCCTCTTTCTTTATTCGATAAGCGCTATGCAGTATTGGTTATTAAAATCTGAACCCGAAATGTTCGGTATCGACGACTTGCAACGTCGCCCGCAACAAATCGAGCACTGGGATGGTGTACGCAACTACCAGGCGCGAAACTTTTTGCGCGATCAAATGCAGGTCGGCGACCTGGCCTTTTTTTATCACTCCAATTGCAGCCCGCCTGCGATCGTCGGCGTTATCCGTATCGTGCGCGCAGGCTATCCTGACCACACCGCCTGGCAATTAAATCACGAACATTTCGACGGCAAGAGCACGCCGGAAAAACCACGTTGGTTTATGGTCGATGTGCAGTACGTGCGGCACCTGCAGCGCCCTATTGCGTTGGCCGAATTAAAATCCGATCCGCGATTGCACGACATGCCATTGTTGCAGAAAGGCGGGCGCTTGTCGGTGATGCCGGTGCGTGAAGAGCACTGGAACCACATCCTGCAAATGGAGCGGGAAAAAAATGGATGACGCGTTGCGCAGGGCGCTGGAAGACGCGATTTCACAGGCCTTGGGTCGCGCCTATCGTATACAATCTCACCGCGTCGCGGGAGGTGGTAGTATCAATGAAGCCTATATCATTGATGACGGTCGCACCCGCCTATTTTTAAAAATGAATACGCTTGCGCAGGCCGATATGTTCGCCGCCGAGGCCGCCGGTTTGCGTGAATTGGTAAAGCCACGCGCACTGCGCATCCCGGAGGTGATTACCGAAGGTCAGGCAGGCAAACACGCCTTTTTAATCTTGGAATATATTGAATTCTCCGCAGGAAACGCGTCGTCGGCGGTGCGTCTGGGTGAAGGCCTCGCGGCGTTGCATCGCCACACCCACACCCGCTATGGTTGGGAGCGCGACAATACGTTAGGCGCCACACCGCAACGCAATACACCCTTCGCCGCGTGGCCGGATTTTTATGCGCATCAGCGTATGGAAATACAATTGCGCTTGGCGGCAGACGCGGGTTATCGCGGCACTCTGCTGCGTGACGGCGAACGTCTGATGGCGGATTTAGGCAAATTTTTTGTAAGCTACCGCCCGCTACCATCGTTATTGCACGGTGATTTATGGTCAGGCAATTACGCATACGATAATCAAAACGCGCCGGTGATCTTTGATCCCGCGGTCTATTATGGCGATCGGGAGACCGATATCGCGATGACGGAATTATTCGGCGGTTTCCCCCCCGCGTTTTACGCCGCGTATAAGAATACCTGGCCGATGGATGACGGTTATAAAGTGCGCAAGCAGCTATACAATTTGTATCATGTGTTGAATCATTTCCATTTGTTCGGCGGTGGCTATGCGAAACAGGCGGAGCAAATGGTCGGTCGTTTAGTGTCCGAATTGTAACGGTCAGGGGCTTACCAAAACGGTTGCCAATAAGAGGTCGCCGCCCACGAAGCCAGCAAGAAAATACTCAGCCATACTTGAATATTCGCGCATAACTTCACCCAGCCCGCGGCCTCGAATTCAAGGTTCGGTGCCAAGATGCGCATCACCCAGCGATCCACGCGGTGACCCCGAAAGCCGATGCGCATGCTTGCCAGTAGGCTGAATTGCACGCCCCACAGTATTGCGTCGCGCCATGACGCGCCGTTGGATTCCGGCGCCGTGCGTATCTCCGTTTCACGGCGTTGTTGGGTACGCGATGGGAAACGCAACGCGAACGCATAAAAGAAACTACACAACAAGAAGAGAGACGCTAATGCCAGCAACGCGCGTATAGGTTGCGTACCCCAGTGTGTAGGCAGTTCTAATAAGGTATATTTTGCCACGCTCGCAATGTCATCCGCGAAATTTTCATGGCGCCACAACGTGGCATGGTTTAGCGCGAACGTGATGGCCGCCGCCTGCGCATGCATGCGCGCACCCTGAAAGTCCGCGCGTAATTTTAGCAATGCGCGAGGTGTGCGGACATAGGTCATCTCGTCGAGATGAAGCGCGGTGGACATCCGCGCGGCGGGCGGGATTTCGCTGGGTTCGAAGACGACGGCGCCGAGGTCGGCACGCTGGAAATCGGTGTCGAGTAGATTGGCGCCGCTGAAATACGCGCCTTGGAGATGGGCGTTGGCAAATTGGCCCCCGCTTAGGTTCGTATAGCCGAGGTTCGCGGAGCGCAGATCGGCGTAGCGCATTTGAGTGGCACTTAAATTTGCGCCCATTAGATTCGCGCCTTGCAAATTCGCGCGTTCAAACGACGTGTCGCTCAGATTTGCGTAGCGTAGGCTCGCGTTGCCGAGGTCGGCGCGATCAAGACGTGCGCCGCGCAGGTCGGCGTCACGCAAATCCGCCCATTGCAGACGTGCACCCGTCAAGTCCGCGCCGCGCAAGTCTGCGTCGCGCAAGTCAACCCAGGTGAGGTCGGCGCCTTTGAGTTCTGCAAGACAAAGATGCGCCTTACGTGGATCATTTTGCGCCATGGCGGACTCATATTTCGTTTCATAGGTTCGGTGCCAAATCTGGTGTCTATCTATGAGGACGCGGAGTTCTGTCGCATTAAGTGTGCGATTGCGGTATGCGCCATCGCAATCTATGACGATGGAGGCTGTTGCGAGGTGGGGTACAAAAAGCAATGCAACAAATGTAGATTTTGGTAACCCGGGAGTATATCTGCTGAACCGCATCGAACCTCTCCTTGGGGTGCATTCCGTAAGAATTTGATGAGTACTATTAACCCGGCATCGAAATATATTGATTGCCCCCTAACCCCCTACCCAAAGGGCACAAGCCCCGCAAGGGGGGGAGGGGATTTTTTCAAACTAATTCGATGCCGGGTTAATAAGTGTGAAAAAAATAGCGACGGGCGTTGCGCATAAAAACCACGTATCGCGTACCACGGGGTGCGCAATACGTCGGTGTTGTACGCGATCAGTAGGCCAGATCTACGCCGACCAACACATAATTTTCTTTGGTAAGGTGCGCGCCGCCGACCGCGAGCAAATCATAATTGGCTTCGACAACGCCGCGAACGTTGCGCATAAAATAATAGGAGGCCGTTGCGGTCAACGTATTCATACGCAATCCGCCGTAAACGGGCGCATCCTTCAAGTCACCGGCGCTAACCGTGTTGTATAACATTGAAAACGCCCAATATTCGTTGGGCATGAAAACGGCGCCCCCACCGCCG
>JAOUGF010000142.1 GCA_029857925.1 Gammaproteobacteria bacterium | reverse complement strand
CGTAACCGCCCTCAGCAGCAATCCGCTGGATTGCGCCATCGCCTCGACCAGCAGATACCCTGGAAGCCCCTGTGGGTAGGCATAACGATGCTGCCCTTCCATGATGTTCAGGCCAAATTGTCCAGTGCGTTTTTCGCGATTGATAGACAATATTTCATCTACGTAACGAAAAGGCGGCTGTTGTCGCAATGATTCAATCTGCATAAATAATTTCCCGATATTAGAAGACCAACATTTCTATCGCTTCAATTCATGGGTAGGATACTAAGACTCGGGAGGCAAAATTGTAACTGTCAGATCTGACAGCTAAAGAAGAACGCGGGTAACACGACAAGCGGGAGATCCGGGCGTCGCCGTGACGTTGATATATTTTAAATCGCTGCAAATATCGGCACAGACATCCGGTCTCAATAACGAAAACGGTTTATCGGATTTTTGCGTGTGCCGCAGCGCAAAAATTTCAGCGTGAAGACTGACATAGAATAATGCGGAAAACATCCAAGACGAAGCGCCCTGTTAGCTAAAACCAGATGTTATGATTTTCCGTACGGCGTTATTAATCAATCGTGTGCGTGAAGTTTCGCTCGACGAAAGGCAACTAAAATCGTCACATCGTAAATTATTTTCAACACCCCGCAGGCCACCAACGGCGCCGCCAACCATCCGGTCGCCAATAACGCGCCACCCAGTGTCGGACTGGCGGCTGCGGCCAGACTGCGTGGCACTGCGGTGAAACTCGCCGCCGCCGCGCGTTCAGCCGGAGTCACGACCGCCATCACAAAGGCGGTGCGCGTAGGCACGTCCATTTGTGACAATGCGCTACGCATAAGCAAAAACGCTAAGGCCCATGCGAGCGACGGCATAAAGGCCGCTACGATCAGGCACAGATTGGCCGGAATATGCGTATACACCATCGTGTTTAATAAACCGATGCGTTTGGCTACCCGCGGCGCGAGGAGCTGTGACAATGCGGTGAGCAGGCCTGCCCAAAAGAAAAATACGCCCGCCATCGCGATCGACAATTCAAAGCGCTGAAACAACCACAACGCCAACAATGCGTTGACGAGCAGCCCGCCTGCAAAGGCGTCCAACGAAAACAATGCGGCGAGCTTGAATACTATCGCCCGCGACGGGCCTAACGGCGCAGGGGCCATTGCAGATCGCATGTCGGGGGCGGGGATCTTGCGATACAACCACCAAATAGTGCCGCCGATGACGCCATACAAAATAAACATGATGCGCAATGCGCTGAGTAATTCAACGTTTAAAATCTGCGTAAACCATTGTGGCAGTGCGGCGGCCAATGCGCCGAAAGACGCGCACACTGCGCCCATGAGGCTATAACGCGCGTACAAAGACGTGCGCGCGTCACCCGTGGCGCATGCGGCAAGACGCGCGTGTTCCAACGGTAAAAAGACACTCACATCACCCGCGCTGGGATTGAGCGTGCCGATGAACGCGATTACGAGTAAGGGCCAAAAATCGCTTTGTGCCGCGAATAATAACCCGGTAACCCACATTAACGCGGCGGCATTGCGCAACAAGCGTGTTTGCGAAAAACGGTATCCCCATACCCCTACAGCCATGGTCAGCAATGCGGAACCCAGCAACGTCGCGCTGGCGATTAGCCCAACCTCCCAAGTGCCCAGGCCTAACGCCAACAAATACACCGGCAGCAATACCGCGACGTACCCATCGACAAACGCGCGCAGGCTGCGGCCTATCAAGAGTCGTAACGCGATAGGGTTCGTGTGCGCGGGGAGTATCCACTTTTCTAACATAGGCGCCTCATGGCTGAACGATTAAGCCGACGGACATATTTCGCCCGCGAACGTTCTTGAGCGATAGGGCAATATAAGGTGATAAGCGTAGCGCACCCCCTCTATTATTTGCTTGCGCCAAACGACGTCGTCGGCGTGTAAAACAATCCGTGCAAGCGTAGAGAAGGATGATTATTTAAATATCATCCGCATCATCTTGCCGTGGGTTTTTTCCGCCAAGGTTTGATATTCCCATAGCGTGTCGGGATTGTCGCGGCCTAACGGCAGCGTATACACCGGCGCGGGAATGCTGAAATAGTGGATCTCGTCGCTGGAAGGTTCGTCGCCGATCAGCAAATAAGCGCCCGGGGTCGGTGCGTTTTTCGCCGCGCGCTTGAACGCGTCACCTATCGTTTCGTTGTAACCGACAAACGGCGCGCCTTCCATCAGTTGGTCGAACATGCCGCCCATCGTGCCGGTATAGGTCGCCGCATTGCCGTCGGAAAACCAGGTGATGGCAGTCAGTTTTTTGCCGGAACGGGTGACAATCAAACGCAACACGGGGATCAGGAAATTGGATATGCCGTGCATGGAACCCGTGGCGTCCACGACCAGGTGCAGATCCTTGCCGGGAATATCGTGCAGGCCTTGCACGAACAAATCGAAATCCTTACGCCCTTTGGCGCCTTCCAACCCCGCGTAGCCTAACACTTGTTCCACCTGTGTCTTCGGATCGCTCGCGGCGAGGTGTTCCAGATCGCTTTTTAGGCGCGCCTCTTTCTTTTCTTCGCTGACCAGGCGCTCGCGCAATTCTTGGATCTCAGCCTTCAACTTGGGCACTTGTTCGGTGCTGGCGAGTTTATAGGCCATCATCGTGATGATGAAGATAAATAAAAACATCGTCAGCATTTGCATGGCGATGTCCGCCAGGATTTGATAAATGCCGTCGCGGCTCGCTGCTTTTCTGCGCCGCATAAACGCTTATCGCCAGCCTATCATGCGCGCGACATAGAGCTTGATCTTGCCCCACCATGAGCCATAGCGCATGGTTTGCAAATCCAATTCGTGACGTAACAGCGCGGCATATTCGTGGTGATTTTGCAAAAATTCGCGCAGGCGTTGACGTTCTTCTTGATTGCCCGCGACCGCCTGCATCTGTTGTATTTGTTGCTGAAATTCGGCCATCGCGCCGCGCGTTTTGTTAAACACCCCGTGCAGTTGTTCGACGTTATTATTTAGCACCTGTACTTGCGCGTCGAGCAGGCGTAGATCGCGTTCCAGCGAGGGTTCCATATCGGTCGCGCAATGCACCAGGCAGATGCGCAGCATCGCATCCTGCAACGCGTCTACGCCGTTTTCGTTGATCTGCGCGAACATGCGCAACAACACGCCGCCGAATACCGCGCCCAGCAACGTGGTATAAAATGCCGTGCCCATGCCGCTCATTGCGCCGCGCAGCCCGCGCAACAGTTCGTCTTGATCCTGACCGAGCGCCTCCAACGAGCCGGTGAGGCCGGTCAACGTCATCGTCAGTCCCATCACGGTGCCGATCAATCCCATCGTGATCAGGATGTTGCCGAGCAGTTCCACCATCTGTGACAGGCGCAGAAAATGCGCGACCTCGATCTCGATCAAGGTGCTGACATCCGGGCGCGCGCCGCCGTTGAGGACGATGGTGCGCAGCGCATGAAAAAAGCGTTCGACCACACGCCGACTGTCTGGATTGCCGCTGATGCCGGTCAGGCCTTGGTGTTCCGCATGGGATTCCAACTCAGTGACCTTCACGTATTCTTGTGTGACCAACCAAGTAATGACAAAACTCAGCAGTACACCCAACAAAAACAACGCCAAGATCATCCACGTAACCCGACTGGGGTCGTGTTTGATGAAATCCCAGACCTTGGTGTCTTGATACAGGCTTAAATAAGCGGCCAGCGCCGCCGCCGCCCACGCCATCCACAAAAAGATCGTGCGATAACCCTTTTGCGACGAAAAGGTTTTGGTACCTGCTTGGGCCATCGCTTCCCCCCTTCGGTGACGACCGCTATTGAGATCTCATGCTATTGCCACAAGATCCCTTACCGCCTAAACAACCAAATCAAAAAGCTCAACAGCAAACTCAGCAGGATAGAGGTCATCAGCGGGAGATAAAAGCGAAAACTGCCCCGCTCGATGACGATATCCCCCGGCAACCGCCCCAGGCCTATGCGTTGCAACCACGGCCAAAATAGCCCCGCGAATACGATCAACAGGCCAAGGATGATGAGCCAGCGTCCCATGGTCTTACGTCAGCGAGCGCACGCCCGTGCGGGTGCCCAGCAGCAGTACATCGGCGGGACGCCGCGCAAACAGGCCGTTCGTGACCACACCGACGATATTATTGATTTCCGTTTCCAACGTGACCGGATCGACGATGCTTAAGTGGTGCACGTCCAGAATAATATTGCCGTTATCTGTCACAAAGCCTTCGCGATAGACCGGTTGCCCGCCGAGTTTGACCAAGTTGCGGGCGACGTAACCGCGCGCCATCGGTATCACCTCCACCGGCAGCGGAAACTTGCCTAACACATCGACCAGTTTGCTTTCGTCGGCGATGCAGACGAATTTTTTGGCCACCGCAGCGACGATCTTTTCGCGGGTCAGCGCCCCACCGCCGCCTTTGATCAGACGCAGGAACTTGTCGGATTCATCGGCGCCATCGACATACACGGCCATCTCATTGACTTCGTTGAGATCGAAAACCGGTATCCCGTGACGCTTTAAGCGTTCGGCGGTGGCGACGGAACTCGCGACGGTGCCCTCGATCTTACCCTTGATACCCGCCAGCGCATCGATAAAAAAGTTCGCGGTGGAGCCGGTGCCCACCCCGATGATGGTGCCGTATTCGACGTGTTCCAGCGCCGCCTTGGCCACGGCCTGCTTCATTTCATCTTGCGTCATACCCATGCTCTCAGATTCGTAAACAATAGCCGCCAAGCATACCCGTGTTCACGCCTTTGGGAAAGGGCGGATGACGCGCGCGGGCTTTTTTGCTAAGGTGGCGGGATGTTCAACGATTATTTACGCAAAATACTGCTGGCCCGCGTCTATGACGTGGCGCGTGAGACCCCCCTGGACGTGGCCCCTGGGCTTTCCAAACGCCTCAACAACCGTGTGTTGCTGAAGCGTGAGGACTTGCAACCGGTGTTTTCGTTCAAATTACGCGGGGCCTACAACAAGATGGTGCAGCTGTCCGCCGAGGCCCGCCAACGTGGCGTGATTACGGCCTCCGCCGGTAATCACGCCCAGGGCGTGGCGTTGGCGGCGCGTGGCATGGGTCTGGTGGCGGTGATCGTGATGCCTAAGACCACGCCCGGTATCAAGGTCGAGGCGGTGCGCAGTTATGGTGCACAGATCGTATTGCACGGTAACACCTACGACGAGGCCCTAGAACACGCCCGCGGCCTGGAGGCCGAGCATGGTTACACGTTTATACACCCCTATGACGACCCCGACGTCATCGCCGGTCAAGGCACGGTGGCGGTGGAGATCTTGCGTCAGCACCCCGGCCCTATCGACGCGGTGTTTGTGCCGGTGGGCGGTGGCGGCCTGATCGCGGGCGTCGCGGCCTATATCAAGCAACTGCGTCCGGAGATCAAGATCATCGGCGTTGAGCCCGACGACGCCGCCTGTTTGCATGCGGCCCTGGCAAAGGGCGAGCGTGTGATATTAGACCAGGTCGGCATCTTCGCTGACGGTGTGGCGGTACGCCAGATCGGCGCCGAGACCTTTCGCGTCGCGCAAAAATTGGTCGATGAGGTGGTGTTGGCGAGCAGCGATGAGATCTGCGCCGCGATTAAGGACATCTTCGACGACACCCGTTCCATCGCCGAACCCGCCGGTGCCCTAGCGGTCGCCGGGATGAAAAATTATATCGCTGCGCGCGGACTCAGCGGTTGCACGTTTATCGCTATCGACAGCGGCGCGAATATGAATTTTGATCGTTTACGTCACGTCGCCGAGCGCGCGGAACTGGGCGAGCAGCGCGAGGCCTTGCTGGCCGTGACGATACCCGAGGAACCCGGCAGCTTCAAACGTTTTTGCCACCATTTGGGGCCGCGCAATATCACTGAATTCAATTATCGCTACGCCGATGTGCATGCGGCGCAGGTATTCGCAGGCATCCAGCTACGTGAGGGCGCGCGTGAAAAAGAGGCGTTGTTGACGTTGTTGCAATCCGAAGGCTATGCCGCCGTAGACATGACCGACAATGAAATGGCCAAATTGCATGTGCGCCACATGGTCGGCGGTCGCGCCAGCGGGGCCCATGACGAACGCCTATTCCGTTTTGAATTTCCTGAGCGACCGGGCGCGTTGATGCGTTTTTTACAACACCTGGGCAGTCGTTGGAATATTAGTTTATTT
>JAOUGF010000140.1 GCA_029857925.1 Gammaproteobacteria bacterium | reverse complement strand
GTTTATCGATCAAGCGCGCGCCGCAAACGTTTCGATAGCGCATGTCATCGATACGCATGTGCATGCCGATCATTATTCGGGTGGAAGAAAACTCGCGGAATTGAGCGGCGCACACTATTGTCTGCATGAGAGCGACATCAATAAAGTCAATTATACTTTTCTCGCATTACATGACGGTGATGAAATTGAGGCGGGCAACGTCGTCGTGAAGGTGTTACACACACCAGGACATACACCGGACAGTATGTGCTTGCTCGTTACAGACAAACGTCGCGGGGAGTTTCCGTGGTTCGTGCTGACCGGAGACACCTTATTCGTGGGGAGTGTAGGCCGACCCGACCTGGCCGGTGAAGAGCACGCGATGGCGGCGCAGTTATATGACAGTATTACGCAAAAACTATTAATCTTGCCCGATGAAGTGGAGATTTTCCCAGGACACCAAGCGGGTAGCGTGTGTGGCGTAGGCTTGTCCGGGAAACCGTCATCGACAATAGGTTTTGAGAAGCGTTTCAATCCCGGGTTGCAATGGTCGGACAAGGCGGCGTTTGTGGATGCGCTGGTCACAGCGATTCCTCCACGCCCCGCAGGCATGTCGGAGATGGTGGCCGTCAATTGCGGTAGGGCATAAACCCAATGGATTTACGCCTCACGCATCGGGAGCGCCGTTAAATGCTACATCAAATGCAGTCCGGTCATACGCCATTACAATTTGGTATACGCGAAAACATTCAACAGGTCGCACACCAGCTAGTACAAGTGTTTATGGTGGGCCTAACGCTAGGCATGATGCGGACTGTGATACCTGCGTTGGCGGAACAGGAGTTCGGTGTGCCGCGTGGTTCTTTTATGTTATTGACGGCGTTTGTGGTGGCGTTCGGTTTTGTCAAAGGCATATTGAATTTTGTTGCAGGCCGTTGGTCTGAGCGCATCGGTCGGAAGTCGGTATTGTTGCTAGGGTGGGCAGCCGCGATACCAATACCGTTTATGATTTTGTATGCGCCGAATTGGGATTGGATCGTCGCCGCGACCATTTTACTGGGCGTCAATCAGGGGTTTACGTGGTCTATGACCCAGACCGCAAAACTGGATATCACACTCGCCAATCAACGCGGATTTACGCTGGGTTTAAATGAATTTTCGGGTTATGTCGGTGTCGCGTTAGCGGGCATCCTGACCGGCTATTTGGCAATGATGTGGGGCCCGCGCATGGGTTTGTTTGTGTTTGGCGTGGTCGTGATCGGTGTCGCAACGGTGATGACCGCGTTTTGGGTGCGGGAGACGTTGGCGTGGGCGCACGCACCCCACAAGTCGCAATCCAATATCGCCAATGGACTTCCACGCTATCCTAAAAATATCGTAGATACTCCGAATACCTGGGAAATATTTACGCTGATGTCGTGGCGAGACCGTCGAATGGCGAGCTTTTGTCAAGCCGGTTTGGTGGAAAAATTTGTCGATGCGTTGGTGTGGGTGGTGCTACCTGTCTATTTTTATCAACGCAATGTCGCGTTGACGGAGATAGGTTGGATAGTCGGCATTTATGGCTTTGTTTGGGGTGGCGCGCAGTTTTTTACCGGCAGGCTTTCCGATCATATCGGGCGCAAAAAACCCATCGTTGGGGGCATGTGGTTGTGTGGCAGCGGGGTGGCGATGACGCTTTTGGGGAACGGCGTTGTGTGGTGGTCGTTGAGTGCGGCAATCACCGGATTGGGGATGGCATTGTTGTATCCCAACCTTAGCGCGGCAGTGGCGGACATCGCACATCCGCAATGGCGCGGCTCTGCGATTGGCATTTATCGGTTTTGGCGCGACCTCGGTTATGGTATCGGCGCGCTTATGTTGGGTGCGATTGCGGGGTGGACGGGTTTGCTGGAAAACGCAATTTGGTTAACGGCAATAGCCATGGGTTTGTCAGGTGCGGTGGTTTGGTATTGGGGTGAAGAAACCCATCCGTTGATACACCCTGCGGATAAGACACCCAGTTGACTTTCAGATCACTAAAAATGATTTTGAGACAGGATAGATGGCATTGAAGAGTGATGCTTGGAATTACGACGCGTGGTACAAAACACCGCGCGGGGCGTGGATAGGTGCGACGGAATATGCGTTGTTGAAGCGCATGTAGCGTCTGAGCAAGGGGGCAAGGGTGCTGGATGTCGGGTGCGGGACCGGATATTTTACACGTCAACTCGCCCGCGATGGTTATGATGTTGTGGGTATAGATAATGATCCGGCAATGTTGGAGGTGGCGAACGCGCAACGTGTAAGTAACGAGCGCTATATACATGCCGACGCTGGAGCATTGCCCTTTGAGAATGGCGAGTTTGACTGCGCAATTGCAATCACTGCACTATGTTTTGTACCGAAACAGGCGCGTGCACTGGCTGAAATGCGCCGCGTCAGCAAAAACAGGGTGTTGTTGGGCGTGTTAAATCGGCATAGTTGGTTGTATCTGCAAAAAGGGCGCGGCGGGGGCAAGGGTGCCTACTATGGTGCGCATTGGCATGATTTGTCCGAATTCTATCTGCTATTTTCCAGGGCCGGGATGCGCCCAGACGATGTCGCAAGCGCGGTATATTTTCCGGCGGGTGGCGTGTTTTCACGGTGTATGGAAAAGGTCATACCGAGGCAATTGCCGCTGGGCGCATTACTGTTCGCAACGGCGGAGGTGAGGGATTTTCATCCGCGATGACCGTCGTTATGGAGGAAATTTAAACCAGCCTTCCGTCTTCCATCTTGAGGTTGCGTTTGGCGTGGAGCATGACACGCGGGTCGTGCGTTGAAATGACGAACGTCACGCCGTGTTCGGAGTTCATGTGCCGCATCAAATCAATCAAGTTTTCTGCCGTTTTTGAATCCAGATTCGCGGTGGGTTCGTCCGCCAACACCAATTTCGGATTTGACACGATCGCGCGCGCGACCGCGACGCGTTGTTGTTGTCCGCCGGACAATTCAGGCGGCTTGCGATTTTCCATGCCTTCCAGCCCGACTTCCTTCAGCACCTGCCGTGCGCGGCGTCCGCGTTCGCGTTTGGACACCCCTTGCATCTGCATGACCATCTCGACATTTTCCTGCGCGGTCAGCACGGGTATCAGGTTATAGGCCTGGAAAACAAAGCCGACGTGTTGCAAGCGCATTTCCGCCAATTGCGCCTTGCTCATCGTATGCAACATATTGCCTGCAACGCTAATCTCACCTGCACTCGGCATATCCAACCCGCCGATAATATTTAACAACGTGGTCTTGCCTGACCCTGACGGACCGGACAGACACACAAAATCACCCTGTTCCACGGTGAGATCGACGCCTGCCAACGCGACGACGTCTATCGTGCCCTGTTTGTAAATCTTTTTGATATTTGTGCAAGACACCACGGCCGTCATTGTTACACCCTCGTAATTGCGTGTGCAGGCACCAGGCGCGCCGCGCGCCAGGCGGGATAAAGGCAGGTCAACAAACCTAAAATCAATACCACGGCGTTTGCCACCACTAAGTCATCGGTGGTCAGAACGAAGGGAATAATTTTGGACAATTTGACCATTTCCATGCCTTGACTGAATGCGGAAACATCAATCCCGTCACCGGTGGCGAGCACCGTTAACCACGACACGAGGTTGCCTATCGCCAGGCCTGTGGTCAGTAATAACAGCGACTCTAGCCACACTTGTAGCAATATAAAATTGGGTTTCAGGCCCAGGGCTTGAAATAGCCCGAATTCACGCGTGCGTTCGAAGACCGCCATCAAAATCGTATTGACAATACCAAACCCCATTGCGAGAAAGACGATCAGGTACCATACGAAGGCACTGCCTTCCCAGGTGTCTTGAAACAATTTGGTGAGCGCGTCGAGTGTGTACCAAGGCTTTACATCGAGGCCGGGTAAACCTGCGCGCAGCCCACCCAGTATTTTGTCGGTGTGATCCGCATGGGATAATTTGACAGCGATTTCCGACACATTTGTTCCAAGATCCAACATCTGTTGCGCGGTGCCTAATGTGATAAATGCATAGCTGGTTTCTTGTGCATCTATCATCGTATCGAAAATACCGACGATACGAAAGCCGCGGTCGGCGATCTTGTTTTGGCTATTCTGGGTCATCAAGACGACGCGCCTACCCAGACTTGTTTCCAAACGTTCGACCAATTTTTTACCAAGAATGATGCCGCCATCCTGATTGCCTTCGAAATATTTTCCAAGCGTCACGGATTTTCGAATAAAGGACATGTCCGCTTCGGCGGCTGGGTCTATGCCCAACAGCGTTACGCCCTGACTGTCACGTTCACTGGCGACGACGGCGGGTACGCGTACACGCGCCGCGGTATGTTGAATTTCGGGGGCAAGTAGCGCGGTCTTGAGCGCGGGCTGTTGTGTGTCTAGGACACGGTCAATGACGGGGTCTTCGAGATAACCGGGCGCATGAATTTGTATGTGTCCCAGCAGGTTGTCAATCGCATTGTTAAATACTTGTTGGCTCATGCCGCGGGAATAGGCGGCCATGACGATCATCGCCCATGCGCCCAACACAATCGCAAATAAAATAACGATCGTGCGCCGCGGATTGCGCCACAAATTGCGCCACGCGAGCGCGAAAATTAAGGTGTAACCCTGTTTCATATTTTACGCATGGCCTCCACGGGAGACAATAAGCGAATGCGCATCGCGGGGTAGAGCGCCGCGAGCAGCGTGAAGATCAGGATCAACGCGGGGCCTGACAACACCGCTTTAATCGACATCTGGGGTTTGATATAGGCCGGTAAATTGTAGAGTTTGGCCATTTCTTCCATGCCTTCAAATGTGAGGCCATGATAGTAAAAATAGGTGTTCACCGCGACACCTAACGCGATACCGATCATAAGCGCGAAGAGTGTCAAGATTAACGCTTCCAGCATCACTAAACGCCCGATATTGAACGGTTTGTATCCCAGTGCGAGCATGATGCCGAATTCACGCGTGCGTTCCAGCACGGACATCAAGAAGGTATTTAAAATACTGAAGGTGATGATGGCGACCAATACAACATACATGAACCAACCCGCCGAATAGTCCAGGTCGATCATTTCTTTTAAGCCCGGTTGCAATTGATCCCAGGTCAAGACGACGAGACCGGGGTGCGGGCCTAACGCCTGTTCAATGCGCTGCTGATATTGAGTTACCTTTTTGAAATCTTCTTCAAAAATCACCACACTATGTCCGTGACCCTCCATGCCGAAGGTTTCTTGAAAGGTCTCAATCGGAATCTGTACCATGCTGCGGTCCAGATCCGCATTCCCGGACTCAAAAATGCCGGTGATCGGTAATACCGCGGCGGCGACCGCGCCGTCACGCGCGGCACCGAGCAATGTCAATTCATCACCCAGGGATACCTGTAGATTTTTTGCCAGTGCGGCGCCGATCACGACCTCGTTGGCATGATTCGAACTGAGATAATGCCCTTGTTTGACAAGGCCCGGCAACGTGGAAACGCGGGGTTCGTTGGCGGCCTCCACACCTATCACGGCAGTGGCATAGGTGCGTTTAGCGGACGATACCAACGCAAACCCGTTGGCGCGCGCGGAAACCTGCTGAAAACCCGTACCCAGGCGCACCTTTTGAGCGAGGTTTAATATGTCGGGAATACTGGTGCGCATTTTCGGATCAGCGCGATACCCGTCGCGTTGAATCTGCAACAGGCCTTGATAGATGCGTACATTGCTACCTATCATCATATCGTACTGCCCCAATTGCAGGCCGATACTGAAGATCAACAACACCGCGCCGAACCCGATCGCGCACATGGTCAACAGCGTGCGCCGGGGGTTGCGCCACAAATTACGCCAAGCCAAGCGGAGTGTGGTGTCCATTATCAATCCCTGGCGTTGCGCAAATTCGCAAGTGTGAAGTAGTTGTCAGGGATGTTGAGATCGAATTTCGCCTCTTTTACGCGGAATTCCGTCCATTCATCCTCCGCGTCTTTTTTTTGCATACGAAACGTCATCGCTATGGTGCGCCCGGAAATGGTTTTGAGTTGGTTCGCAATCCCGGACTTTATGAGTTTGCCTTGCTGGTCATAGAAGTCTTGCTGTAAAAAAATGTCATCGGCGCGGACTTTGATGACTTCTTTACCCCACACCACCGGGGCGTCCTCATGAGGCGTGGATTCAATGATGTAGACTTTTTTGCCGTCATGGGTTT
>JAOUGF010000139.1 GCA_029857925.1 Gammaproteobacteria bacterium | reverse complement strand
TGGTTGGACGGTTTCACGGCTGGGGTCGTTTTCTGCGGTGACGATATCTGGTAGGTATTGGATTTTGTATGCGGATTTAGACATGTCGAACGGATCGGCATACAACCCGGGATAATCACGCGGATAAGATATTTTCGGTGTGCGACCGGTTTTCGCTGAAAAGGTATTTGCGTTAAAGTCGGGGTAATTGCTGGCGCCGCCATCAAGTAAAATTAATACTGCGCCAGGAGCACTACCACCACCGGAACCTCCAACAAATCCCGTCGTATAAGTGCCTTGCCAGTTTTTACCCAGCAGACCATCATTGCCGTCAACCGTAATTTTACCCGCAGCTCCAAAGCTCGCCCCTCGGCAAATGATCAGCAATCCCGCACCACTGGAACCTCCCGCGCTGCCCGGCGCAATATGGTATCCATCGTCACATGTACCTCCCGCACCGCCAGAGGTGCCACGCAGATCATCAGGGAGTGGCACCACTTGGGCGCCGGTTATAGAAAGTGATAAATCGGGAAAACTGACGTGTTTACCTGCCGCTATAGGCGCTGGAAACTGTGGAAATGTTAAACTGCCGCCAATCCCGCTTGGCGCTTTATAGCCGCGACCGCCCATTGCTTGAGTCGGCCCCAACCATCCAGGCGTGCCCGCAGTTCCGGCGGGAACGCTCGCATTTTCAGGTGCCCCAGGTAAACCACTCCCTTTACCATCCAGCGTGCCATTAATCGTCAAATGTCCTTTAACGCGCAATTGCACATTGTTTGTAAACGTGATCAGTTTGCCCGTATCTATCGTTAGATCACCATCGTAATAATAAATAGCGCCGGACGTTGTTGCTGATCCGTTTAAATTACCGTTCGCAGTCACATGCCCAACGCCGCCGGTGACGCTGATCGTCAATATAGACGTCAAAGGCGTACCCGCTGAGGTGTAATAACTATTGGCTAATACCGGCGCAGGGCCGCCCCATGCAACCGTGCCCGCCGGTTGCGATGATCCAAACAAATCCAACCACACCTGACCAGTCACCCAATCGGGTTGTGCAGATTGCACTTCGAACGTGCGATCGAGGTTGGCACCTGTGGGAAAGTCGCGCACCTGATCGAGTGTCACGCGTACCGTATCGCCGACTTCGAGCGTGTTCCATTTATGCAACGCTTGCACGCGGAGGCGTTCCGGCGGCCCAGCATATCGATCGCGCAAACTATCAAAGCGCGATTGCAATGTGGTGTAGCTGTGTATACTGCCATGCAAACCACGCATCTCTAGCTTTTTCGGCGCGGCCAATCCATGCGTGGATATGCTTTGCGCATCAATCAACGTATTGCGTCGTGTAAACCTTTTTTGCACCGCGTTCCAATTCCACGCGATATCTACCTGGTTAATGACGGCGGCCAAATCATGCGTGAGCGCGCTGGCGCTGACGATATCGCTGGCGGTCAGGTGCGCGACATAACCGGAGCTTGCCAACACCTTAGTCATGCGACGCAGTCCCAATGAGCCGTCGGCGTATACCGGCGAGAAGGCACCCAGCAACAAATAGAGCTGCTCCTCGATAAATTTTTTACCGTCAGTTTTTTGGAGTCCTTCGAAACGCACAGGCAAACCCGCCAGATCATTCGCCGCGTCCCACCAATCGGCGCCGATGGCCGTAAAATCAGCAGTGCGCACATAAGCGGCGTTGATGCCCAAATGCCAATTCGCGGGTAGGTTTGATGCTTGCCCGTACAGGCTCCCTGTCAACAACGCAAGGGCAAGCTTAGGTGCTGGCATTTCCAAATAAACATATTCCGATACCGTCGGCAGACGATCATTGCTGGCACCGGCCGACACTACATGATCGACCGCGAGCGTATTCAGCGCACCACGCACGCAACCAGTGAAGGTATTTGCCGTTTTGCCTGTGTAGCGAATAATTTCATCGTCGATGCGGAGATAGCCGACGGTTGCACTGGGCGCGTCTGAATAGGAAACGCCGTGCGCAACTGTCTCGAAACCCGTCGTCGAAATCACCGCAATGACATCCATTGTGGCCGTGATAGTGGCGGTGATTTTCGTCGTTTTTAAATCGAATATATCCTTGCGCGTCTCGCGCAGCACGTCCGCGCAAGAGAAGGTATAGAGCCCTCGATCATATGCAATACCCTGAACGATCTGTGTGCCGACCAATACGTATTCGGCCCACGCCAGCCCTTGGTAGCCAACGTAAACGCGCACGCGCTTACCTTTGAGTCCATCGCCTGCGCCAAGCTTTGCAAACATCAATGTCGTGATTGCACGGCCTTTGTCGGTGACATCAATGTTGAATGCACCAATTTCAGCGCGCGCCTGGTCGGGGTTAAGGCGTTGCGACGTGCCAGAAACGCCTTTGACGCAGGACAATGTCGCGACCGCACCGGCGGGCAACGCGGCGTCGGCGTGCGATGTGAGGTAATAGAGATCGGTGGAAGCAGTATTGAACGCAATCTGTACCACGATACGCGGCGCTTTTGCTTTCGCCGAATTTTGCGCGCTGAAATTAGCGTTATCCGCTCTCATATCTGCCGTACCGAAAACGACGCGTAATAGGCCATTAACGACTTGATCCGCTCGATGCGCGGTGTGTCGGTGATTTCGACGGTCACCGGTTTATCCGGCACAGCGACGGTGCCGTAGGGGTCGAGCGTAAAAGTTTCATTACCCTCGACGGACGCCAGAAATTCCTCCCAAATCGGGAGATTCGCTTGGGTTACGCGTGCCGTTTTCACCGCCCATAGATATCCAGCGCGTGTAATCACTGCCTCTGCGGTGCCGTCCAACGCGCGGTTGGTTTGTTTAATCACCTCGCGCGATTTGCTGAGCACCTGCGCACCGATCTCTAGATTGTAACTGCTACCAACCGCATGTAAACGTCCATCGAGCACCACCTGCGGTCCTGCGGCCTCCGTAACCAAGGTCTCGCTCACCACTACCTTGGCGGCCGTACTACTGACCACTTGGTGATACCCATTGTTGGCTGCATTAACATACCCGCTCACCAACACATATTGTCCGGCGCTGATGCCGGAGAGATCGACGGTGGCGCAGTTGTAACTGTTATCCACCGCGCTGGCGCTGATCGCCGTGCCGGATTTGTCGTAGCCCAGTTTGATAATCTCACGCGCGGCGGTGTAGGTGATCCTCATTGCCGCAGCTCCGCCGCTTGGCGTGAGTTGCCGCTGATGATCACCACGTCGCGATTGTCCACGGCGTCTTTTACCGCATCGGTCACACGATCGCGGAAATCGTCGAAGCCGTAGATGGGGCCTTGAATATAAATAGATGTGGCGCCACCGCCTTGCTTGGAGTTGTCGGGCAACCCTGAAATAGGGCTGACAGGATAAATCGGTGTAGCGCCCCCACCGCCCGACACACCACCACCGGGGGACATAGCGCCAATTTGGTGCACCTTTGCAGCGCCAGCCGCCAATACGGCAGCCGCAGCCGCATAATTAAAAGGTGGTGGGATCGTTGCCAGCGCTTTGGTATAGGCTTGGTAGGTGTTGATGCTCGACTCGGCAATCGCAAAGGCTTGGTAAATTTTAAACGCCTGCCGGGATTCATGGGCAAACACGGAGGTCAAAAAACTAAATGATCCGGCAACGGTGGCAACACCTTCCAGGCGCATTTTCAATTGCTCATCTTCGGCTTTTTTAGCGATGAGGTTCCGGCGTTTTTGGTAGTCGTTTTCTAGCAATAGCAATTCTTCTTTTGCTTGTTTTTCGTCGATGATACCTTGCTGTAAGGCATTGCCTACGATCTCGGCGCGTTGCGCGTATGAATTTGATAGCGCTTGCTCTTCGGTATACATTGCTTCGCGCACCGACTGCATCTGGGCGGCGATGTGCTCGCGCGCGGCGAGGCTCTTAATCGAGATTTTATCTTGAGCCTTGCCATATTCCTCTGCGGACATCGTGGCCTCGGGGTAGGCCTCTCTGGCCAACTCAGCCATACGTTTTCCGTAAGTCTCTGCGTCATCTATCAGGCCCAACTGGATCATTAGCAGCACAGCCATACGTTGGCCGTAAGCCTCGGCGCCGTCACCCGCCTGCTGCGCTGCTAACCACCCTTTCGCTAGGGCGGCTTGATGCTCGCCTTCGGCTTCTGTGTCTTTTTGCCGCGCCTCTTTTAATTGTTGGTAGACGATTAATTCGCGCACACGCGGGTCGGCAATAGTGGAATCATTCGATCCACGCATGTGCGCTAAGGCGGCATCACGCAAGTTTTCCAATTGCGCACGACCACCGGGGTTCGATGCGCCAAGCTGGTCAATGGCGGCCTGCAGAGATTTAACTTGCTTGGCATAGTCGAGCGCCGTCATTTTCTTGAGCGCATTTTCCAACCCATTGACGCTGGCAGTCAATTGATCCGTTTGCACGACGGCGTTCATTGCGTTGATGGCCCATTCGCCGAATTGGCCCGTCAGATTGACTACCTCATATGCCAGCGTGCCGATGCCGAGCCCGCTTAACACGTTGCGCATCGAGAGTGATTGCCGGACGAACGATTCCACCTCGCCGTTCATCGTTTTCATGCTGCGTTCGAGGTGCGCGACCTCTGCCGCCGAGCGGTTTGTCTGGGCGCTGAATTCCTGCGTCTTTTTTTCCGCGCGATCCAGTTCGGCGACATATTGCTTGCCATCCAGCGTCACCACGACTCTGACTTTTGGTTCACTCATCGTCCGCGTCCGTGTTGGTTGCCGTGTTGTTGCCCATGAATCCCGCCTCGATAACAGCCAGCAAATCCAGCGTGATGTTCGTGTCCCAGCCTGCGCGTGTGATCGCAGGCCAAAATGCGTTCAAGTCCAAACCCAACAACGCACCTTGAGGCCCGATACGCCACTGTGTGCCGAGTTGGCAATACAGCCGCCATATTGGCGCTTCCCACTGCAATGGAGGTGGTAGGTCTTCCTGCGCGGGCGTTTCGCCCACCGCGCGCAATGCCTCCAACGCCTCCGGCCCGCCTGATCGTTGCCATGCAACGCAGGCGGTTAGACGTTTTTTGCGTCCGCGATCTCCGCATCGACATACAACGCCAAACTGCGCACCTGGCTAAACACAAAATCCTGCGCGGGACCAATCAACATAAATTGGTCTATCGCCTCGGGTGTGCAGGCGACAAGCGCACCTTGAGGGTCTACAGCGCCTTGCCAACCCTTAATACACGCACGACCAACCAGTTGCGCATAGCGCGCGACATCGCGCCGCACCTTCGGCTTACCGTCGGTGTCGATCTCATGGAACGTCGTCTCGCGCAGCAGTCTTTCGTTTACGTCTTCCGGCAGCGGCGACAAATCCAATTCCATGCCCGCTTGAAGCCACTTCACCGTGCGTTTAATCGCGCCTAAAACCAACATTTACTGACCCTCCCGTTGAAATCCAAACATCGCGTCCAGCGCCTCGATCTGCGCCGGATCGCTGACCGTCACGCGCCCGTGTTCGACGCGTAACACCACGCCCGCGACCTCGATGTCGCGCGCGACAAAATGCACATCGACAAATGTCACCGGCGCTTGTTGCGGTTGAGTTTTTTCTTTACGCGGCATAGGTGGTGATCCCGTTGACCAAAACAATGGTTGGTGCAACGGCGTCGGCATGCGCGCGCCAGTTAGCATCGAGCACCAGGCCCTTGCTGGTTTTGATCGAATATTTTGGTTTGTCGAACTCGACCTTGGGCAGATTGAGCGTCAACGACGCATCGCCCGCCAAATTTTTCCCGACCAACACCAGCGGCACCGATGTGTGATCCTCCATATACGTCAGCATCGACGTATCACTGCCAAACACCGCCGACAATGAGCCGCTGATCTCCGGCTGGCCCATGATGGCCGCGCCGTAGCCGGAATTGCCGTCGGCGTGGTGCTGGAACTCCATGTTATTTTTGATCGAGACGTCGGCCTTGCTGATGCGCCCGATGGTGCTCGCCCCAAACACGTCGTAGACGTTGCCCGATTTAACGCAGGCGCGGTTTTTCGCGTACGACGTCGGCGCGGCCTGCCACACAGCGACGGGGCGCGGTTTAACCTCCGACGACATCGCGCCTTCGAGTTTGATCGATTGATTCCCGTCGACCACGCTCCAGCTCAATGTGTTGACCATCAAATCGAGCCAGCGACGGTACTTGGCTGCATCGGTGTAACCCAACTCGATCAGCGCGGACGGACGGTCGTTGAGATTTAACGTAAACGTATGCGTGT
>JAOUGF010000138.1 GCA_029857925.1 Gammaproteobacteria bacterium | reverse complement strand
CGCTTCTTTAATTCGGGGATCACGCACACCTGTCGCGATAATGCGTTGATATTCTGTAATCGCCATATCCAGCATTTCATAACGTTCAAATTGTTGAGCTAGATTTATCGAAAGACGAATATTTTTGGGTGACAAATCTGTAGCTTTCTTCATATACTTTAGTGCTTTTTGCGGATCATTTTTCGCGACATAGACCAACCCTATACGATAATGCGCCTCTGCATTATTTGGATCCACCACTAACATGGTATTAAATCTGTTCATCGCATCTTTGTAGTTTCCGGCCCGCTCAAAGGAGATTCCTTCGTCTAGCAGCTGAGATAGGAAATCACTGCGCTTTGGCTCCGCACCCCACACCGCTACGGTGAACTGCATAATCACAATCGCCACAACCAGTCCAAGCAGAACCTTGTTAAGATCCGGCCTTGGTCTTGCCTGATGAGTGTTAGAATTCAACATTTATTTTGAGCGCTACGCGCCAACCATTTAGATCCAACCTTGCTTCCTCCAGCCGTTGACCGTCCGGCGATACATAATAAACGTCATTCTCAGTGCCATTTACTATGGGTGGAACTCGAAAATTCAAAAGATCGCCTCCGTTAAAATCCTGGCGTTCATCGAGATTCCTCAAAAACGGATGATTAAACCCTACCGCATAGGCGCCTTCTAAACCTAGGGATATCCGATCCATAACTTTCGCCTCCATCCCTACACCCAATTGCACCATGGACACACCTGTACTTCGCGCCTTAATGATATCGATACGTTTATACCCCTTGGGAGGCCCCGATATGAAACTAAATACATTTTCGTCCTGATAGTTGATGTCAAACAATTCACGTAAATTGGCGTCCAAATACACGTTGTATGTTCTTGTTTTTTCGCCTATATAGCGCCGAACGCCCATATAATATTGCGTAATTCGCAATTTTCCTCGGCGATCGTAGGTTGCTTGATTACTTGCATTACCTTGCAATGGAAACGTAACGATTATCCTACTCTTGGAGGACATCTCCCAAGAACTCACACCTATCACGAAATCGGTTTTCGGGTCGAAACTCCGGCGAAACTCAATACCCGCCTCCGGTCCTACGGTCACAGGCTTCAACGGATTGCGAAAAGTAAAATTATCAATCGCATATTCAAATCTACCCGAAGGATTTTCGGCGAAATCCGTCGTCAATTGCGCTTGACCGCGATAGGGGGACTGAAATATCCCATCATTCACTGTCACTAGAGTTGGCTGCATCACGCCAATTACCGGTGAGAAAGTCCAATCAGATATGCGAGGTTTCGCTGCACTTAAGCTCGGGCACACTGCGATTATGCACGCGCATACCCAACCTAAGTTCAATAGTGTTGGATAACTATGTGCCATGTGAATGCCGCAATTTTGGCTTAAAAAATTCGTACATTAGCGGCAATATTACAAGTGCGGAAATGAAGCTCACTATCATATAGACAACGACAAGATAGCCGAGTTTAATATGCGGCGGGAACTGCGAGGCCAATAGCACCGCAAAACCCGCAACCACCACGAACGCATTTAAAACAATGTTTTTTCCGGCGGATCGCAATGTCTGTGACGTTGCCTTTTCGTGATCCTGGTGTTTTTCATATTCGAGATAATAACGATGAATGTAATGCACGGCGTAGTCTACGCCCACGCCGATCGCGATCCCCGCGGCCAATGCAGTGGAGACATCTAACGGCACACCCAACCACCCCGCGCCGCCAGCCACCATCAACGTAGATAAACTCACCGGCACCACCACAAAAGCACCTGCAAGCAATGCTCTAAATAGAAGAGCGGCTACTAAGAATATCCCGATTTTAGAAATCGCTATCGAGGACAGTTGGCTATCTATCAACAACCTAGCCCAAATAAACGAGTTATTCGCCGACCCCGAAAGATTGACTTTGGCCTTTACACCTGCAAATTCACGCGCCACGTAAGACTCAACACTTTCAATAATGTGTTTCAACTCCAACGTGTGATCCGTCTTAATTACGATACTGACTAACCCAGTTTTATAGTCATAATCCACCACCTGATCCAATTGCTCAGGCCGCCCGGAAACAGAAAAAAGAAATAGGTATTCGGCGATTTGTTGTTGCGTCTCCGGTATTACGTCATATTTCGCATCACCTGCATGAAGGTTTTTATTCATATTTTTTAAATAATTGACGACAGAAAGAGAATCTCCAACCTCAGGCAAGGTTGCGACATAGTGCTGCAATGCATCCATTTTATGCAGTAACTGAGGGTCTTTTAATCCATCTTTGCGCTCAGTCTCGATGACAACATTCAGGAATATACTGCCAGAAAATCGAGTATTTAATACATCGGTGGAGACTGCGACATCACTGTCTTTTTTAAAGTCACTCAACCAACTTGAGTCCACATAAAGCTTTACGGTGCCAACTGAAAATATTACAACAACTATTACTGTAATCGCGGCGACAAGATGTCTCCGTCGGGTGATGAACCCACCCCACGCGACCAACGCGCGAGTCAACAACCCTGAATTAGCGTGCACGCGTAAATTGCGGCGCTTTGCTAAATATCCCGCAATATGCGGCTTCAATAGGCTTAGAAAGGCGGGCAATACCGTGACCGAAACCAGCCAAGCGAGCATTACGCCCACTGCCGCAAATATGCCAAATGTCCGGAACGGCGGCATGTCTGCAAAGAAATTAGACAAAAAACCTATGGCGGTGGTCACTGACGTGATAATCACAGGGGACCCTAAGCCTGCCATGACGTCGCGCATTATGTCCGCACCCTTACGATGCGGATCTTCCAATACCAAATCATTATAATGGCTAATCACATGTACCGCGTCACCGATGCCTACGGCAACCAAAATAACCGGCAACATCGTTGAGATGGTATACATCGGAATGTCCAATGCCGCCATTAAGCCGAGTGTCCAAGTGATCGCCATTGCCATGACTAAAAGCGGTAATAACATTCCGCGAAATGAACGAAAGATTAGCAATAAAACTAGCGCCATTACCAACAATACAGCGGGGATCATGATAACCATGTCTTGCAACGCATACATACCGGAAGAAACTTCTATCACCGGGCGGCCGGCAAGGTAAAATTTATCCTTGATGGTGCTTTTAGGCGTGGAAGCCGCCTGCCATTTTTTCCAATCACCGCCTGGTGCAATAGTTGCTACAGGCGCCACAGCCTTGTCAGCTTGAGCCCCCTCCGGCGTCTGCCATTTTTGCCAATCTTCTTTACCGGCATTCTCTACAGGCTTTTCGTCCGCGACTTTTTTATCGGCGCCTTGTGCATCAACATTTGTATCTTTCCAATCGCCCCCCCAGCCGGAAGATAATGCGCTCCAGTCACCCGTTTCTTCCGCGATAATGCGTTTGATTTGAAAATAGGTCCACCATCTATTATTTGCCCCCTCTTTGATCTTCGCACGTATTATTGCGGCTTTACCGTCCGCAGAAACAATGTTACCTACAAACAGATCGGCGTTCTGCTCGATCAACGTTTTAATTCGTGCAATTTGTTCCGTGCTTTGCGCGCCTTCCAACATCAGCGGCTTAGAACCGATTTCTTTATCCGTCCCAAAAAATACGGTGGCGGTTGCAAGTGACGCGATATCAACGCCACGGGTTGCTATGACCCCTTCAAGCGCCTTTACTTTATCGGTAATGCGGCGCACACGATCTAAACTTTCTGGATTATATATCCCCTGCTCATCATTGACGATCGCAATGATTATGTTGTCTTTAACTCCAAAAACATCATCCACTTTTTCATCGTAAATAATCGCTGGATGGCCTTTCGGCAGGTATACGCGAGCGTCCGTCTCCCAGCGCAAGTGGGATAGCTGGAACCCAAAAATAAGCGTTAATCCGGCTGCCGCAGCGAGCACGCTTTTCGGATAGTTGATTGCCATAGCATATAATTTCGCTGGGTACTTACTCATTCAACCGACTCCCTTACAGAGATTTCAAAAACTGTATTTAAAATCCACGAATAAACGACGATTATCGCGAAAATTTCCCAGGAACTGCGCCTGTTGGGCGACATCCACCAAATTTCCCGGCGCAGTAACGTCAAACTGTCTGCCGAATTGCGTTGGCTCCCCGACAAACCAATCTACGCCGGCAGCGAGTTGAAAATGGTCGGATAACTCAAAAGTGATTTTGGGCTTAATTAGCGTTTCATCAAAGTTGATCAGCTTGATAACCAGCAAGGTCAGTACTGCAGAACGTTTTTGTAATGGCTTACGGATAAAAACGTTGAATGACGTATCCACCTCGTCTTGAAGAATTGCGCGATCATAGTTAATAATAATCCACTGTGTCAGCGCGGTGGAAACATCCGCCCCCCATAAATTGAAGTCATACCCTACGCCCCATCGGACGTGATCGCGTTTGATTTCACCGTCTTGATCTAAAAACGAATCACCATTTGCATCTATATCGACTATTGCGAAGTATTTGTTTTTAACGTAAGCAAACTCACCTTTAAGAATGTTGCCTTCCAACTCGCGGCTAAATGTTATCCCATACATCGAAATACGTGTGTAGGTTGGATAAATCGGTATGTTTGAACCCGCCGGAGCGCGTAATATATCCTCACGGGAGATCAAGCGGAACACCACCGGATATAAATCCCAGCCGTACCAATAGCTAAGTGTAAAATCTATATCAAATAGCTTTTTTGAAACCCGCCCACCGATTTCTGAAAACCGCAGGTCGCACCCGTTGGGAAAACTGACACCTGGCTGTTTTCGACCCCTCTCCCAGGATAAATTAAAGTCACAGCTTTTTGGGAACGTTGTTTGCGGCAGAACTTGAAAAAGCTCCCACTCCGAACCTGCAGGGGCTGCCTTGTGAAACTGCAAATCGGGTATCCATACCAATTCGAAATCTGCGAAATTCGTGTAGTAATTTAATTTCGCCGACCACTGCGAAACGCGGTAATCCAATAAATCGGGCAAAATCAATTCTCGGAAATCCATGGGATTGATTTCATCAACGACACGCACGCCCTCCAGCAATCCCCAAATGATATATTGCTTTCCTAAGCGTATATCTAAATTTTTCATGTACAAATCAACGTAAGATTCGCGCAATGCAGCTACTGGAGAATCCTTTTCAGTTGGCAATCCTTCGTGAAAAACCAACGGCTCGTTTTGATCGCGACGTTGCCGACCCGTAACGGTTTGATATTCATATAAATCGTAGGCGTGGTCATAATAACCCCAGCCCGCTATATTGTATTTAAACCACGAACCGACAGTGTATTGGCCATTGAGATATAAAATATCACGAATCTTTGAAAATGCGCGTGGCGAATCAAATCGGTAGGCGGTTTCATTTTTGATGTAGCCGCCCATTGCGAGCGAGCGTTTGCCGAAGGTCTGCGCCTGTTGATTATTTGCCGTGGCAGGAGACACCATATCCTTGGGCAACGTCAATTTATCAATGTCTATGTCTGCGGGGGTAACCGTTTTAGAGGGAGGAACAGGGGCTGTCGCTGCAGGAGGCTTGTCATCAGACTTTGGCGCCTCCAACATATCACTTGGCAGGCGAATTTGATCAATATCGACATCGGTTGCAGTCGCCGCCCAAGCGCCCGCACCCCATATCCATAGCCCCATCGCTACCCAGCGCCGCAGGTTAACGTACCTCACCATTGACAACAACCCAAACCGTGGATCAGATATTCTATAATTTTCCAACCGCGTTTTCCCCTGCGATCACGCATAAAACGCGGCTGAATACACCCCGAAAACTAAAAACGGCGAAATTTCTCGCCGCTTTTAGTTTTATAGTCCCAAATCGGTATTATGAGAGCATTAACAGTACGCCTTATGGCACCACACTATTGATAACCAACTGTACGGGACGTTTACTGCCGATATCTACCGTGGAAGTGTTTGCCTGCAAATCGCCGGATTGCGCAGTGGCATTGCCGCTCTTAGATATGCGGGCGGTAACCACCACGCGTGGGAAGCTAGACAAGCGCATCGCCGGGCTCATCGCCATGCTATCATCCAACACAAAGTCCATAGGCAGGTCTTTGACGCGTTTGCGCAACACCGCCAAAGGCATAGGGGGGCCCTCGGCCGCGCGCGCAAAAATAAAGACAGTGTCGTCCGCGTTGGCATGTTTGGCGATCGAAGCATCCAGTTGCACACGCCCGAAAACGGTCGCACCGGATGCCGCCACGGG
>JAOUGF010000137.1 GCA_029857925.1 Gammaproteobacteria bacterium | reverse complement strand
CGCGCATGCTGGTGATCGCGCGGCGCAACAAGACGGCGAGATCGGCTTGGCGGCGGGCGATTTATTGCCGTGGATACGCAAGGGGGCGAATGGTGGATAAACCGTATACCTTAGATCTAGAAAATGAAACCGCGACCTTGGCGTTAGGCGCCGCAGTCGCGCGTCATGTCCCAAAGGGATTGACCGTCTACCTACACGGCGATTTGGGTGCGGGTAAAACCACCTGGGTGCGCGGATTTTTGCATGGATTAGGTCATCGTGGGGCGGTAAAAAGCCCAACCTATACACTCGTTGAGGCGTATTCAATGACCACACACCAGGTTTACCACTTTGACCTGTATCGTTTAAGTGACGCCGAAGAATTGGAATTTATAGGCATACGCGACTATTTGCGCGATGACACCGTGTGTTTGATCGAATGGCCGGAACGTGGACAACCACTGTTGCGCGAGCCCGACCTTGAGCTATGGTTGACCTATAATGATCAAGGGGGGCGTAGCGCGCGACTTGAGGCGTGGAGCGAAAAAGGGCAATCGTTGCTGCAACATATAAAAACGGAGCGCTAGGTGTACGCGAGAATCATCGCCTTGGGATACGGAATATTCTGCGCGTTAGTCGCAGACGGCGCAATCGCGCAGGCAACGGTTCAAGGTGTGCGTGTGTGGGATGCGCCGGGCGCCAGCCGCGTGGTGTTTGATCTCGCGGCGCCGGTCACGTTTAACGTGTTTACGCTGAGTCAGCCGGAACGCGTAGTGATCGATATCGAGCAGGGTCAATTGCGTGCGGAACTGCCCAAGGTCACCAACACCGGTGTGATTACCGGGTTACGTAGCGGCACCAGCGCCGAATACGGTTTGCGTTTTGTGTTGGACCTCGCGCAATCTGTGGCGCCCAAAGGTTTTTTGTTGCCGCCCAATGACACCTATGGTCATCGCTTAGTGGTGGATTTGGAATATACACCGCCACCGGAGGTGAAGTCTACGGCGCCCGCAGTTGTCGCGCCTATAGAAAAATCCGAACCGCCTGCGAAATCCGTCAAACGCGATATCGTCATCGCGGTGGACGCCGGGCACGGCGGCGAAGACCCCGGCGCGCACGGGCGCAAAGGCACACGCGAAAAAGATGTGGTGTTGGCGATCGCCAAAAAACTCGCACAAAGAATCAACCAAGAGACGGGCATGCGCGCGGTGTTGACCCGCGACGGCGATTATTTTTTGAGTTTGCGGCGGCGCTCCCGCATCGCGCGTGAGGCCAAGGCGGATCTCTTTGTATCGGTGCATGCCGACGCGTTTCGCAATCCGCGCGCCAGCGGTTCCTCGGTGTGGGTGCTGTCGCAGCGCGGCGCGACCGACGAGGCCGCGCGCTGGCTAGCGGATCGTGAAAACCAAGCCGATCTCGTGGGCGGTGTCAGCCTGGACGATAAAGACGATGTGTTGGCGTCGGTGTTATTGGATTTATCGTTGACGGGCATCATAGACGCGAGCACGCGTGTCGCGCAACACGTGTTGAACAATATCAGCGCCGTCGGCGCGGTGCATAAACCGGCCGTGCAGTACGCGGGTTTTGTGGTATTAAAATCACCGGACGTGCCGTCAATTTTAGTGGAGACGGCCTTTATATCAAACAAGGGCGAGGAAGCGCGCTTGCGGGATCAACGCTTTCAACAACAAATCGCCGAAGCCATCATGACCGGCATTACGCGCTATTTTAAGGCGAATCCCCCACCCGGCACGTGGTGGGCGACGCTGCCCTTGGTCGTGGGGGAAAGATAATTCTCACTGCGGTGGATTAACTTCGCCGATGGTTTTCAATAATGCCTTCGCGTTCTTTATAATCCGCCCGCGTCCAAAGATCAGATGTAAACGCATCCCGCCTTTTTGGCGCCACAACACCGCCGAACGTACCGCGCCCAACAATAATGCGCGCACCTTATTCGCATTCGCGGTGACCATCAAATGCCCTTCACGACCGGCGACGATGATGCGCGGTTGCAGTTGGCTCACCGTTTCACTGTAGACGTTCGCCAGCGCCGCGACGATGTTTTCATGCGGCACCGGAAAATGCTTAGACTGTTGATGCGCCTGGGCCAGGCCATCGCTGAGGTGTTTCAGCATTTTGACGTCTTTCAGCAATTTTCTTTCAAGGTGCATGGCGGACAACGCGTAGCGCGCAATTTCCAGGTCGCGCTCTTTGTGGGGGGGGTTAAACAGATCGCTCAAGGTCTCCAAACCAAGGCGTAGGTTCGCGACACCGCCGTATACTGCCTCGGTGTTAGGGGCTTCGATCTGCAAGGCGCTGTTTAAGGTTGCGGTGAAGCTACCGGTTTCCGCCTTACCCTCCGTCGCCACTTGATAGACCAAGCGCGTCGCTTGAAATATCCCTGCAAGGGCGAGTAGGCGTTCGTCAGTGTGTTGGGTCATAGTCACGCGCCTTGAATGCCAGCCGATGATTCTATCACGCCACCCCCCAAGCACACCTCGCCGTCATAAAAAACCACCGATTGGCCCGGCGTGACCGCGCGTTGCGGGGCGTCAAACGTTACGCGCACCTGGGTTGGAGAGAGCGTTTCCACCTGACAAGCCTGATCCGCCTGGCGATAACGCGTCTTCGCGGTGCAGCGGAACGCGGTCTCCGGTGCGTGACCGGCGATCCAATTGAGTGTCGTGGCGACCAAGGACGCACTGTAGAGCAGCGGGTGATCATGGCCTTGGGCGATCATCAGCACATTTTCGCGCATATCCTTGCCGACCACGTACCATGGTTCGCCGCTGCTGGCGCGGGTGCCGCCGATATTCAATCCATGGCGTTGGCCCAACGTGTAATACATCAGGCCGGAGTGTTGGCCCATTAAAATTCCGTCAGGCGTGCGCATGTCGCCGGGTTGCGCGGGCAGGTAGCGCGCTAGAAATTCACTGAACTTGCGTTCGCCGATGAAACAAATGCCGGTGCTGTCTTTTTTATCGCGGTTGACGAATTGCACCTCAGCGGCCATGCGGCGCACCGCACTTTTTTCCAATTCACCGACCGGAAATAATGCGCGTGCCAATTGGTCTTGCGTCAGTGCGTATAAAAAATAAGACTGATCCTTACTCTGATCGCAACCGCGCAGCAATTCTACTTGTCCCGCGGTGACACGCCGACGCGCATAATGTCCGGTGGCGATAAAATCCGCGCCCAGGTCATGCGCGCAATGGCGAAACACCTCGAATTTGATTTCGCTATTGCACAAGATATCAGGATTCGGGGTGCGTCCGGCGGCATATTCCGCCAAGAAATGTTTAAACACCCGCGCCCAGTATTCTGCGGAAAAATTCTTCTTGTGCAATTCGACGGCGATCGCGTCGCACACCGCCTCGGCATCGGCCAGGTCTTGCGCGGCGGGGCAGTAATCTTGGTCGTCGTCGTCGTCCCAGTTTTTCATAAACAAACCGGACACGGCATAGCCTTGCTGCTTCAGCAATAGCGCGCTGACGGCGGAATCGACGCCGCCGGAAATACCGACCATGACGTGGGGTGAGGACATATCAAGCTTGGAAACGGCAGGCAACCAAAACGGAATAAAGTGAGGGTAATTATACCATGGATAACAGTTCTATGCTAAGGCCCAGAAAATGCTAAAATTCGCCAACCCTTACGAGATTTTGGAGCGTGTATGGCCTCGTCACATATCGTCGTCCCCAAGGACGGTAAAAAAATCACTGTCAACAAAGATTACTCCTTGAACGTACCGGATCGGCCCATCATCCCGTTTATCGAAGGCGATGGCACCGGCATAGACATCACCCCGGTGATGCGCAAGGTCGTTGACGCTGCACTGCAAAAGGCCTATGGAGGCAAGCGTTCCATTGCGTGGATGGAGGTCTACGCCGGTGAAAAGTCCGTGAAGGTGTATGGTGACAATACTTGGTTACCCGAAGAGACGCTGGCGGCCTTAGAAGACTATGTGGTATCGATCAAAGGGCCGCTGACCACCCCGGTCGGGGGCGGCATACGCTCGTTGAATGTCACGTTGCGCCAGCGCCTAGACCTTTATGTGTGCTTACGCCCGGTGCGCTATTACGCGGGCACACCCAGCCCTGTCAAAGAACCCGAAAAGACCGATATGGTGATCTTCCGCGAAAACTCCGAAGACATTTATGCCGGTATCGAATGGGCGGCGCAATCGGTGGAGGCCAAAAAGCTGATCCATTTTTTACAGACCGAACTGAACGTCACCAGCATTAGATTTCCGGAGACCTCCGGCATCGGGATCAAACCCGTATCGCGTGAGGGCACCGAGCGTTTGGTGCGCAAGGCCATTCAATACGCGGTAGACAATCGTCGCGATTCGGTGACCTTGGTGCACAAGGGTAATATCATGAAATTTACCGAGGGAGGCTTTAAAAGCTGGGGCTATGAGCTCGCGAAGCGCGAATTCGGCGCTAAGCTGATTGAGCAAGGTCCTTGGTGTAGCTTCCCGCACCCAGTTACGGGCAAGCCCATTGTAGTGAAAGACGTCATCGCCGATGCGTTTTTACAACAGATATTACTGCGCCCGGAAGAATATAGCGTGATTGCCACGTTAAACCTCAATGGCGACTACATCTCCGACGCGCTGGCTGCACAGGTGGGGGGCATAGGTATCGCGCCGGGGGCGAACCTGTCAGATTCCGTGGCCATGTTTGAAGCCACCCACGGCACGGCACCCAAATATGCCGGCAAAGACATGGTGAATCCAGGGTCTTTGATTTTATCGGCAGAGATGATGTTGCGCCATTTGCAATGGACAGAGGCGGCAGACCTCATCGTACAGGGCATGTCACGCGCGATCGCCGCAAAAACGGTCACCTATGATTTCGCCCGCCTGATGCCGGGCGCGACACAGTTGTCCTGTTCGGCGTTTGGAGACGCGCTGATTGCGCAAATGTAACACAGCCCTCGGCATATCGCCGAGGGTATGGCCTTATTGGGACGAGAGAGGCGGAACGGTTATGCGAGGGCCGCCTCCCGGATGGCGATATGCGCCATAATCTTGGCGGCTTGCGGGCCTTTTGGACCGTTGATCAGATCAAACGCAACTTTTTGACCCTGTTTCAATGTCTTATAGCCGTCCATCTCGATTGCAGAAAAATGTGCGAAGACATCGTCCCCCCCGTTGTCGGGAGAAATAAATCCGTAACCCTTTGCGTTATTAAACCATTTCACCGTACCTGTGGCCATGGCCGGAAAACCTCCTGCTTTGTTGTTTACCGCATAATTTCCTAACCCTACTCCTGCAACTTACTAAGGGCTATAGTTATCTAATACAACATGAATTATGAGTTTGCAAATAAATGAGCGACTTTTAGGGAAATTTTTTACAAATGCGACGTGGTGACAACTTTTCGACGTGGTAGACTGCGTCTAATCGGCGGTGGGAGCATAGTTTGCAAGGTAACGGCAAATGCTTAATGCTTATGGGTATTTGCAGTAACGGGGCTATGCTATGTTGAACAAGCGTAAAAATACAGCTGCAGGCGGTTAAGTTATTACCTATGAGTGACGATCAATATAGTAAGGACGGTGGTGCCCTGGATGTACAGGAGGCGCGGCCAAAGTTAAAGCGCCCTCCCTTGTACAAAGTCATTCTGATGAATGACGATTTCACACCGATGGAATTCGTCGTCCTGGTATTGCAGCAATTTTTTGGGATGAACCAGGAAAGAGCGACCCAGATCATGTTGCAGGTGCATACCCAAGGCAAAGGGATATGCGGGGTTTATAGCCGCGAGATCGCGGAGACTAAGGTCGCCCAGGTAAACGAGTTTTCACGGAGGAATCAACATCCGTTGTTGTGTACCATGGAACGGGCGTGATTTTTGAAAGTGTTGAGGATGATTGAGGCCTGACTGCATGATCAACAAAGAATTGGAAATGTCGCTGAACATCGCCTTTAGGGCGGCAAGGGACAAACGTCATGAATACGTGACGGTTGAGCATCTGCTATTGGCCTTGATAGAAAACACCGCGGCGGCGGCGGCGCTGCGCGCCTGCGGTGCCAAACTTGAGGAACTCCGCGCAGAGCTCAATCAGTTTGTGGATGAGACCACCCCGTATATCACCGATGACGATCCGCGTGAGACACAACCTACCTTAGGGTTCCAGCGGGTGTTGCAACGCGCGGTGTTTCAGGTGCAGTCTTCGGGCAAGAAAGAAGTGACAGGCGCCAACGTATTGGTGGCCATTTTCAGCGAGCA
>JAOUGF010000136.1 GCA_029857925.1 Gammaproteobacteria bacterium | reverse complement strand
TCAAGCGGTGCAAAAAAACCGTGTTTGCACAGACTAAATTTAGCTTTATTTTAACGTAAACGTGGTCGTCAGTTTTTTGGGGACGGCAACGTTTTTCAACGTGACATATTGCGGCAGACCGTTTTTATATTTGGGCGGGTCTTCACCTTGGATCAGCGGTGACAGGTATTCACGGCATTTTTCAGTGATCCCGAAGCCGTCTGCAGAAATATAATCCGCAGGCATTTTTCTTTCGACATTGGCTACATTGGCCAATTCGGTTTTGCCGATAGTCCATTTGTAGGGCTTGTTGGATTTACGCACGATCGTAGGCATCACCGCGTTTTCGCCTTTCAATGCGAGTTCAACGGCGGCCTTGCCCAACGCATAGGCCTGTTCGACGTCGGTCTTGGAGGCGATATGACGTGCAGCGCGTTGCAGGTAGTCCGCGACCGCCCAGTGATATTTGTATCCGAGTTTGTCTTTGATCAGTTGCGCGATAAACGGCGCGACACCGCCCAATTGTGCGTGGCCAAACGCGTCGCGCGTCCCGGCCTCGGCGAGAAATTTACCTTCTGCGTTTTTGACGCCTTCCGATACGACCAACGCGCAATAGCCGTAATTGTCGACCGAATGTTTCACTTTGGCGAGGAATTTGGTTTCGTCAAAGGTGATTTCCGGGAACAGGATAATGTGTGGTGCATCGCCTTCTTTTTCCGCCGCCAGGCCGCCCGCTGCGGCGATCCAGCCTGCATGGCGCCCCATGACTTCCATCACGAACACCTTGGTGGAGGTCTTGGCCATAGACGCGACGTCAAACGCCGCTTCACGGATGGATACCGCCACGTATTTAGCGACCGAGCCGAAGCCGGGGCAGTTATCGGTGATGGGCAGGTCATTATCGACCGTCTTCGGCACGCCTATCGCAACGATGGGATAGCCCATGGTTTGGCCAATTTGGGAGACCTTGTGCGCGGTGTCTTGCGAATCACCGCCGCCGTTATAAAAAAAATAGCCGATATCGTGGGCCTTAAAGACTTCGATCAGGCGTTCGTATTCCGCCTTGTTTTCTTGCAAACCCTTCAATTTGTATCGGCAGGAACCGAACGCGCCAGACGGGGTGTAGCGTAACGCAGCAATGGCGCTGGCGGAATCTTTTCCTGTATCGATGAGATCTTCGGTAAGCGCGCCGATAATGCCGTTACGGCCCGCGTAGATCTTCCCGAATTTGTCTTTGTGTTTACGCGCCGTTTCGATCACGCCGCAGGCACTTGCATTAATGACAGCGGTGACACCGCCCGATTGCGCATAAAAGATATTTTTTTTGGCCATACTAATCCTCCACGGCTATTTTCCGATGAACATGGGTGAGTAAAATATGAGAGAGAACTCCTTATCTATTACACATTGTTCTTGGTTAGCCGGGCGGATATCACACTGTTTTCTAGCGTATGTCGGTGTGTTCCATCTTCGTCATATTGTCCCGATCGTAATCCGCTTGCACTTGCAATAGTGTCGTTACACAGGTTTTTAAATCCGTGTATTCTTCGATACCGGTACCGAATTGATCATTGGGGCCGAGATAAAACAAACACCGATATTTAGATACACCGGCCTTGAACACGATGAAGGTCACGCCTTGCTCCACCCACACGGCAGCCGGGCATAGCACGAGCTGTGTAGAGGTGGGGTCAAGGCGCAATTCACTGTCCGCCAATTCGATCTTAGGTGCGCGAAAAAAGCGTTGCGTCAGCGCACCGTTGATAATGGCCAATTCATCAGCGTCAAAATCGGCGATCGTTTCTTGTGTCATGGTCATTTTGCGGCGAATTTTTCCAATTTGGTGGCGGGGATAATTTGACCATCCAGGCCGGATTCGCGGTGTCCTTTACCGTAGGCGACGCTCATCAGCGTGCTGTAATACACCACGGGCATCTTAAAATTTTTGCTGTAAGTCTTGTTGATTTGATCCTGATAAATTTCGACATTCATCTGGCACACAGGGCAGGGGGTCGCGATGATGTCCGCACCGTGGTCATAGGCCGATTCAATGATGTCTTTGATCATCGCCTGGCTTTTTTCAGGTTCAGAGAATGCCAACGCACCGCCGCAACATTGTACCTTTTTGTCGTAATTACCGAGCGGTTCCGCACCCATCGTCTCGACCAGCTTGTCGAGATATTTCGGGTTTTCATAGGATTCGCCGTCGATGCCGAAAGGGCGATTGGTTTGGCAGCCGACATAACCCGCGACTTTTAAACCCTCTAAGGGTTTTTTGACCTTCTCACCCAGTTTGTCGTAACCAAAATCTTCGATCAAAACCTCGACCATGTGGCGCACATTCTGTTTCGCCTCGTATTTCAGGCCTATTTCGGCCAACGCCTGATTCGCGTCGCGCATCAATTGATTATCGGATTCCAGGCGTTCCTTGGTTTCGCGCGTGGCCAACCAACACGCGGCACAGGTTGCAACGACGTCTTGGCCCTTGTGTTCTTGTTCTGAAATCGCCAAGTTGCGCGCGCTCAGGATCAGGCGCTCTAGTTCTCCGCCCCCGGCATAACCCACTGAGGCGCCGCAGCAATTCCAATCCGGAATTTCATTGAGTTGGACATCTAACACATCGCACATGGCGTGGACCGACGTCATATAGTTGGACGCCGAGGCGTTCTTCTCGGAAGAACAGCCGGGGTAAAATGAATACTGCTTCTTCGCCATCACGATCTCCTTCATTTAAACGGGTGCAAACACACTTCCCACTTCGGTACTTGCAGAAAAGGCGGTAAAGGCCTGTCCGCTAGTACTTTTTCATGCGCGCCTCTTCGATCTCGCGTGCCTTTTTTAAGAGTTTGGTAATGTCATTTTTTCCTTTGCAACCTGAGTGCGCGACCAAGCCCAGCGGGCTCATGCGCTTGGTTTTAATCATGCTCAGGCCCACCGGCAACATCTTCAATGCGGTCTTGATGCCGTTTACAAATCCGTGCATAAAATACAAACGTATGCCCAACGTGACCTCATTAGCGCGACCGGTTTTGGTGATATTGTCCCAGAACATCATCGCGAATTTGCGTGTCGGTTGATTTTTCGGGGCCAGACCTAAACGTTCTGCATAACGCGCGAGGCCGTGCATGATATGGGTGATAGGCAATTTGCGCGGGCAACGAACGATGCAGTTGTAGCATGACGTACACATCCACATCGAGTCAGACGTCAACACCTCTTCACGTTTGCCTGCGCGTATCATCATGAAGATTTCTTGCGGCGGGTGCGCCCAAGCATTACCCAGAGGGCAGGAGCCCGCGCACACGCCGCACTGCATGCACATGTTGACCCATTCGCCTTCCTCGACGTTGTCCGTGACTTCTTTCAGGAAGTGATTGCGATATCGTTCGATCATTGCGGTGTTGCCAGCGCTCATGGACATTTTCCTAATCGCGTCTATCGGTTTACTGGTGTCGTTCATGGCTATCTTCCTGAGTGTAAGTCAGTCCAAATCAAAATTTCAATGGGCTCATACCGATGCGCAATATCGTCGACGCCATTTCGTTTATCAACTGCGGTAGACGATGGATGTCGGTGATCGCGATTTCATGCGTGACCACGCGCTCGGTTTCCAATGACAGGGTTTTCAGCGTGTCATCAACCTTGCTCATGCGCATGTGCGCCAATTCCGAACCCTTCACAAAATGGCATTGATAATTGTCGCCCTTCTTGCAACCCATCATCATGACGCCATCGAAACCGCTGTTCAGCGCATCGGTGATCCAGATTAAATTGACGGAACCCAAACAACGTACAGGGATGACGCGCACGAATGCGCTGTATTCCTGACGATTCATTGCGGCCATGTCTAGGGCAGGGTAGGCGTCATTTTCGCAGGCCAACATCAAGATGCGTGGCTTTTCGTCAAACTCTTCGGGAATGTCGATGTTTTTTATTTGCTGACCGACGCTATCGACGGAATAATTTTCAAACGAAATGACACGCACGGGGCAGGCGCCCATGCAGGTGCCGCATCGTCTGCAGCGCGACTCATTAAACACCGGAAAACGTTGTGCATCTTCATCGATCGCGCCAAACGGGCATTCGACGGTACAACGTTTACACTGAGTGCAGCCTTCTTTCTTGAAACTGGGGAAGGATAAATCGCCTGAACGCGGATGCGCGGCACGACCCAATGCGGCGTTTTCTATCGCTTGGATGGCTTTTAACGTGGCGCCGGTCGCGTCTTCCTTGGTTTGCGCGATGTCCATAGGGCGGCGCACCGGGCCTGCGGCATAGATACCGGTGCGACGCGTCTCGTACGGGAAACAAATGAAATGCGAATCATTGAAACCGTATTTCAGTTGCGGCAGATCGCGACCTTGGCGATAGGTTAAATTCAGGATGGATGCCGATTTGGGTTTTTCCGCCGACGTGGGATCGTCGATATTGAGGCCCGAATTCGGCACCATGCCGTTCGCAAGCACAACGAGATCAACCTTTTCTTCAGTGTCTTCATTCAGGATCAGGTCTTTGAATTTGACCGACACCCCACCGCCTTCGGCCTTCACGCTGGTGACTTGACCTTTAGTGAAGGTGACGCCCTTGTGTTGCCCGCTGCGATAAAAATCTTCACCACCCGCGCCTGGCGTGCGCAAATCGGTGTAGATGATGTTGGTGTCGATCGCCGGGTTTGCGTTTTTAAAATACATGGCCTGTTTGATGGAGGTCGAGCAACAATGCCCGGAACAATAGGAAAGATGGCCCTCTTGTTCACTGCGTTGACCTGCGCATTGTACAAACGCGACGCTGGCGACCTGCTTGCCGTCTGAAGGACGTTTGATGATGTCACCACCAGCGGCCTTGGTAAGTTGTTCCAATTCAAATTGCGTGATGATATCCGGCGATGTTTTGTAGCCATAGACAGGCAGGTGGCTGATATCGTGCGCGGTGAATCCGGTGGCCTGGAGAATCGCGCCAAAGGTTTTGGTCTCGGACGTGCCGCTTTCCGCCGCGATTTGCACCACAAAGCGCCCAGGCGCGCCATCGGTTTCAGCGATGCTAGAGCGTGTGTGGACGGTGATGTTTTTGTGATTGCTGACCGCGTTGATTAATTCCGCAACGCCGGTATCCTGGGGGTCGCTATAGGGTGAGTGTTCGGGGACTTGTCGATACAGTTGGGCGGCGATACCGCCGAGTTCCGCGCCTTTTTCTACAATCGTTACATTGTAACCCGCGCGCGCGGCTTCAATCGCCGACGTCAGGCCGCTGACGCCTCCCCCGACCACCAATAATTGGCGGTTATAGGTCGCCGCCTTGTTGGCGTCGGGTGGATTCATGAATTTGGCTTCTACACAGGCCATGCGTACATAGTCGGTGGCCATTTCTTGCGTAGTTTCGCGATTTTCATCCGTGTCCGGGCGGACCCAGATCACGCCTTCGCGCAGATTCGCGCGCGACACCGCGACATTCGCAAAGCCAAAGGCCTCGGTCTTTGCGCGACGCGAGCACGCCGCAATCGCGACGCGATTGACGCCCTGTGTATCGATGTCCGCTTGGATCATTGCGACACCGGACGCGTCGCACAGAAAATCGTGTTCACGCACGATGGCTGCCTTGCCTTCGCGTTCCGCCACCACTTTAAGGGCGCTTATATCCAAGCGGTCGCCGAGACCACACCCTTTACACAAATACGCGCCTATCTTTTTTTCGTCCGCCACGGTGTTAAGCCTCCGTCCCAGCAATCTTGTTAACCACTTGAATCGCCCTCAACGCACATGCGGTCGCGTTTTGTACGGCGCGATTGACATCCAACGCATCGCTGGAACAACCGGCGGCGAAGATGCCGCCATTTTTCGCGTCGTGCTCGATAAAACCTTCTTCATTGACGACGATATTGTCCGGCAACATGTCCGCCGCGACATTGGGCTCCATGCCCGTCGCGAGCACCACCAGGTCGTGCGGCGTCGCATAGCGGTGATAACCTTCAGTATTCACGCCGTTCAATATAGGATTTTGAGTCGCCCTGTCTTCAGTGACTGACGCCACTTTAGATTTAATAAACGTGACGTTTTTGTCGCGTTTGACCTGTTGGTAAAAATCGTCGATGCGATCTATCGCGCGTATGTCAATGTAATAAATTGTAGATTTTCCTTCGTCGCCGAACTGTTCGCGCACATAGGTGGTTTGTTTAAGCGATGCCATGCAGCAAATGCGGGAACAATGTTTCAGGTGATTTTCATCGCGCGAACCGGCGCAT
>JAOUGF010000135.1 GCA_029857925.1 Gammaproteobacteria bacterium | reverse complement strand
CTACCGGAAACTGTGGGCACAACGAAATGCGCGCGCGCCGCCTGACTGTCTTGCAGCTCTCCACCGGCCCCCGACGTTTGCCGCCAATGATATTGCAACCCCACTCCGCGTGGATCCAAGCTGCCACTTCCGTCAAGTGTTACTAGGGCACCCGCCGTTGCTGTGACATACATGTCGCCACCTACCACCGCGACCGGCAACACCGCACTGGAACTGAGATCGATTGAAATATCGGGACCCTTTGTTACCTCTTCACCCGCGCTCAATTGTTTCAGGCCATTGCCACAACCTGCTAAGCCGGCCCCTATCACGAAGATCGCGATGAAACTCGAAAACCGCAATACTTTGAGTTTGTTAAACATATTATTTACCTCAAAAGATACTACAGGACATGCATCGTCTATCGGATAGCTCACTTTGCATGCGTTACGCTCGGTATTTAGCTGAACGGGCGCGTCACCTTGGGTGCTTGAGTTGCCAGATGAAATCCGATCATTGTATGCCTGCTTCCAAAATGAAACAAGCTGTATCCAAAAAACGACGCCCTTCGGTACCGCCCATTTTAACTCGAATAATTTCGCGAAAACGTAGACATTGTGGCGGGTCACGAAAGACTTGTTGCGTCTATCGAAACGCCAAGCGACACGACACCCATTGATGCGTGCGGGTATGCTTGTTTCTGCACCTTAAGAAATTACTCACGCGCGCCTACTTCGTGTGTAGGGGGTGCGTCAAGACAGCCAGGCGCAGGCGTCGCGCAAACCATTTCTCGTGTAAGCTGTGAGAATAAACTTTTTTAAAACAATCCCTTCTCATGTTGCAACCAACGGATAAACGGAATAATCGCATCCATGTCCTTGGGTGTAATACCCTTGATCTTGGGCATGTCGCCGAATTGCCAGTGATGCGCATGCACTCCCTGTAACGCGGCGCGATAAAAGGCGTCATCATTATGGTGTGAGGGCTTGTAGTAATCATGCATCAACGGCGGACCCTGCTTGCTACCCTCCAAACGGGGGCCATGGCAAACCGAACAACTTTCCAGATACTTTGTCTTTCCAAGCGCGAATTTGAAGGGTACATTTGGCTCTGCCGATGCGTCGTTGCCGACAGCGAAAATCGGTAACACTACAACCGATAAACTGAGTATGATTCTGTAAACAATTGTTTTCATGCGTACCTCCTTGAGATTGCGGACATTTACCAAATGAAACCAAGCATTGTAAAATGCCTAGTAAAATCATACAACAAATGGACATCATATTGGTGATGGAATAGGTCGCTGCAACCAGTTTTTTACCCGTCATCGAAAACTATCCTTTTCCCCCCCTCTCACTAACCTTCCCCAGCTAAAAGAAAGGGGATTATGTTCAGTGTTATTTAGTTGACGGGTTAATAATCAAAGAAATTCAACCGCACACTGACCTGATGAGGTGGATTCGATTCTATGCGAAGGCTGCTATACTACAACGCAACGCGTCGTTGAACGGCATGGTGGCTGTAGTGATTCTCGTATGAATATTTAATCTCCATGTTAGACACTAGCGTATTCAAGCGTATCTATTCATTTACAGGAATTTTATGGCCTCAGAAAACTCCCTAGATTCTGCGCAAACTGCGGCATTATTAGCGCACGATCCGCGTTTTGATAAACGCAATCGCTTGGTAATCGCCGTACTTATGGTTTCAACATTCGTGGTGATTTTAAATGAAACACTGATGATCGTCGCTATTCCGCATTTGATGACCGCGCTTGGTGTGACCGCTGGCGCGGCGCAATGGCTCACGACGGCGTTTCTGCTGACGATGTCCATTGTAATACCGGTGACGGGATTTTTATTACAACGTATGAATACTCGACCGGTATTCCTGTTGGCGATGACATTGTTCAGTGTCGGTACGTTGATGTGCGCGCTCGCTTCCGGACTGGCAGCGCTGGTCGTCGGGCGTGTCATTCAGGCGTGCGGTACCGCCGTCATGATGCCGCTGTTGATGACCACCATCATGATGTTAGTGCCGGAACAACGCCGCGGTCAGTTCATGGGCAATGTATCCGTGGTGATTTCAGTCGCACCGGCCATTGGTCCTGCCGCGGCGGGCTTCATTTTAAGTCAATTCGATTGGCCGTGGCTGTTCTGGCTCGTCCTTCCCATTTCGTTGTCCGCGTTGGCCTTCGGCTATTTTCGAATCGTCAATGTGACGGTGACACGCTATGCACCCGTCGACATCCCCTCGGTGGCGTTGTCTGGGATTGCGTTTGGAGGTATAGTTTATGGATTGTCGAGCATGGGGCAGATAGACACACACAATGCGCCAATTGCAGCGTGGAAGGCGCTGACAATCGGAATTTTTTCAATGGTGATTTTTATATGGCGACAACTTCGTTTACAGAAACGAGAACAAGCGCTGTTGGACTTACGTACGTTTAAGTCTCATGGATTTTCGATCAGTTTAGGCATGATGGCGATCGCGATGATGACTTTCTTTGGCGCCATTATCCTGCTACCGATCTATATGCAAAATGTGTTGGCACTGTCCACGCTGCAGACCGGACTTATCTTTCTTCCGGGTGGTTTGATTATGGGCTTACTGGCGCCCTGGGTGGGTCGACTTTACGATCGCCACGGTCCCGTACGCCTGGTCGTCCCCGGTGCCTTGATTTTTAGCGCGGTGTTATGGGGCATGACACAGCTCGACACAGATTCCAGTTGGCAATTTATACTGCTAGGGCACTTATTGATTGGCACCAGCCTAGCCCTTGTCTTCACACCCTTATTCACTGCGAGCATGAGCTCCATTCCACCGCCGCTTTATTCCCACGGCAGTGCCCTATTGGGGTCTATCCAGCAATTGGCGGGCGCTGCGGGTGTCGCGTTACTAATCGCACTGATGTCGGTAGAAAGTGCGCGCTTAACGTCGATTGGAACCCCGTCGATCAATGCACTGGCCGGTGGTATCCGCAACGCCTTTCTATGGGCTGCACTGCTCTCGCTCGTGGCCGTCATAACGGCATTTTTTGTGCGTCGCCCCGTTGCGATGCATAAACAATGACCCAACGACGTTGGTTGGGCTAATGTAAAGGGAACCTCGAAATTAAAATACCGCTCGCCTAGAACGTGCGAGGCTTGGAAAAAGTTCAGCTCGACCATTGCTTTGACGCTTATTCGCGCGATAACCTGCAATAATCATTTTCAACCAGGATTTCTATGTGCTGAAAGACACCAAAAGCGGAATGAATTCTAACGTTAATGGCTATTTTCGCAAGGCCAAAAAGTGGCGCGAGGAAATGGCGCTGCTCAGGGAAATTCTTCTCGACTGTCAGTTGACTGAAGAACTGAAATGGGGCAAACCTACTTACACACTAGATGGCAAAATCGTAGTATTAATCGTCGGGTTTAAAAATTATTGCGCGCTTTTGTTTAGCAAGGGCGCGTTATTAGCAGATCCCAACGGCATTCTAGTCAAACCTACAGAAAATACGCAGGCGACACGCCAGATTCGTTTCACTGAAAAGCGTGAAATCGTTGAGTTGGACGCAGTATTGAAAGCCTATGTTGATGAGGCAATTGCGGTGGAAAGCGCTGGGCTTAAAGTCGCGCTTAAAAAGATAACAGAATTCCAACTGCCGGATGAACTCATAGATATATTCGATGGCACCCCGGCGTTGAAAAAGGCCTTTGAAGCATTAACGCCGGGACGTCAACGCGCCTACATCCTGCATTTTTCGGCTCCCAAGCAATCTAAAACGCGGCAATCTAGAATTGAAAAATGTATTCCTCGAATCCAAAATGGAAAGGGTATAAATGACGAATAAACGCACCGCGAGACAGATTCTGCTCAGTGTGTGCGCACCGTCATCGCTTTCCAGATATACGGCTTGATACCGCACAGCGTCAGACCTCGTATAGATTTTATGACGTTTCGCGCCTGGCATTTCGCCCATTTTAGAATACAAATAGTGTGGTTCAGAAGCACTACTACACGCGATGTCAACTAGAAATCCTACCCTCCGCAATATAAAACCGTTATTTATTATTCCTACATTGATTAAGCAAAAAGAATAACCTACACTGATTTAAGGACATTCTTGACACAAATATTTAACGTGTCTTAATCCATATAATGGAAAGTTCTACCGTACAGGGATAGGTACTCGCGGGATGAATATAAACTCCGATGTTTCTGCGGAATATCTGCTGGACCTTTATGGCCTAGATAGCCAACAACTGGTCCGCATCCGCGATTATGGTGAACATCATAGGAAGGACATTCCGCGCATCGTTGATGAATTTTACCGCTGGCTGGCGACCTCGCAACATTTTCACGCCTTTTTTCACAATGATGAGACGCTGTTTCGTGTAAAAAGCATGCAGCGCGGTTATTGGGAGGAATTTCTGGATGCGCAGATTGATGACGCCTACGTTCAGCGCCGCCGCGATGTCGGTACCGCGCATGCACGCATCGGGTTGCCGGTTCAGGCCTATTTTTCTTCACTGACCTTTTTCCTCAAAGCCATAACTCATCCCCTTTTAGTTACCTCTGATACCGACTCGGAAAATATTCAAATTCTACACGCGATCACTTCACTCGCACAGCTCGATGCTAGCATTGCCATTGAAACAATATTTAAGCATCATGCATTGGTTTTTGATCGTATCGCAGAGGGAGACTACTCCACCCGCTATCAACCTTCCTCCAGTGAAGACCTCTTCGGCCACGCCTTTAATAAAATGACGGCTACCTTCACTGAAATCGAACACGTAGTGGGGAGTATCGCGCAGGGTGACCTGCAAGTCGATATCGTCGTAAAAAGCGAACGCGATAGATTGGCAAAGTCCATAAATCGTATGATCGAACAGACACGTGGCGTGGCAAGTTTGGCGCATAGTGTAGCGACCGGCGATTATCAACAAGAGTTCACACCGCGCAGCCCACACGATCAACTTGGGCAAGCATTGCAGACTATGACCCTTAATCTACGCGCCCTGACGGCGGAACGCGAACTTGAAATAGTGCGCATTAAAGCGCTGGCGGAATTATCTGACACTCTGCGTTTCGCACAAAATCGATCGGACTTCTGTCAACGCGTATTGGATCGCCTGTGCGTGTTTTTAAACGCCGCTGTCGGCCGCATCTACGCGAAAGAAATCAACGGTTTTAGGCGAATGGCGAATTATGCGGATATTTTGCCCTCAGACATCGCACCGACATACCCCATCGGCCACGGCCTCGTTGGCCAGGTCGCCAAAAACGGCTCGCCACTGATGCAAGACGATGTGCCCGCCGGTTATATGCGTATCACATCCGGTTTAGGGGAAAGTGCGCCGTGCTCTCTTTGTCTTTTCCCTTTTTCATACAATGACGAAGTCATTTTAGTAGTCGAAATCGGCGGCTTCAAACCCGTCACCAAAGAGCAGCTTGAATATCTCAAAAGCTGTGAATACCGAGTTGCCGGATCCTACGTCAGTATCACAGCACAGGACCGCATCAATGATCTATTCGAAGAAAGCCTGCGCCAGCGCGAGCAGCTTTCCGAAGTCAACACTGTGCTTGAAGAGCAGGCAGAGGTGTTGCGCCAATCGCAAGACACATTGCTCGTTCAACAAACCGAATTGGAAGAAACCAATAGAGCGCTTGAAGAACGCACGCGCGACCTCGAACGCCAGCGTTTTGAATTATTGGACATACAAACCCAATTGGAGGAAAAATCTAACCAACTGTCGCTAACCAGCCGGTACAAATCAGAATTCTTGGCGAATATGTCGCACGAACTGCGCACTCCCTTGAACAGCTTGCTGCTTTTGGCGGGTATGCTCGCGGAAAATTCAGAAAATAACTTGAGCGCGGAACAGCTGGAATCTGTAAAAATCATCCATCAATCGGGCATAGACCTGCTTGAGTTGATCAACGACATACTGGACCTATCCAAGATAGAATCTGGAAAGGTAGACGTGAATGTAGAAATTATAGACATTAAAAAGGTTTGTACATCATTAGAGCTGCGGCTGCGTCCGCTCGCTAATGATAAGCAGCTGGCACTGAATATCTCTATCGCACCGCAACTTGATCCGCTCATCGCTACCGATAGCCGTCGGCTTACCCAAATCCTGACGAATCTGATTGCGAACGCGATTAAATTTACGCCCGCCGGACAGGTCGATCTAAGGGTGCGCCCGCTGACAGAAATTGAAGATAAAAAATATACAGAAAGCGTCGGATGCGACGGC
>JAOUGF010000134.1 GCA_029857925.1 Gammaproteobacteria bacterium | reverse complement strand
TGCAGGCTGGGCGAGAGTTCTACCGTCACCGCGAGATTGCCGCCATTTTCGTGGATATTCTCATCATTTTTGGGTTGCGCAATACTGATGGTGCGGTAACTCACATTCTTGTCCGCTACAGGCGCCGGTTCCGGCGTGTTCTTCGCCTCCGTGGCGGGTTTTTTGGGTGTTTCGGGTGGCGAATAACGTGTAGCCGCAGGCGGACTAATCTCTTTGGCACCTTCAAAGGGTCGGTCGCTGTAAATAATATTACCTTCTTTGTCGTGTCCACGATACACGGCGGATTCCGCGTCAATAAAGGTGACTAACCCAACCAGGCCTAGCAGGAATAGGCCGAAATGAGCGGAGAGAAATGGAGTGCGTCGCATGTGCTTGTCCAATGTCCGTTACGTGGACGATACTTTAACAGATGTTACGCAATAGGTCATACTAGAGCGGGTGCGCGTATTCACGTTCGGCTAAGCTTAGGAATTTACTATCACATGCCTTGGTAACGGGGCAGGCCTGAAATCAATTCCAGATTAACGAGCATTCCGGGTGATACGCGTTTGCGGAGGGTGCAGGGGGAGCTATGTACAAATCGTTTGCGGCGATATTATTTTTCACGATGTGCGTAGGTTGCAAAATGCAGTCGGGACCGAACAACGCCGCACCCACCGCACCGCCGTCGATTATTAAAAGCGAACGCGCATTGGATTTGGTAGGTAACGGTAAATTCGGTGGTGACGGCTGGATCGCGGGGCACGTCGGAAAAGATAAGGCATATTATGTTCGAACCCTTTCACCCGAGAATATACCTACAGATATAAAATCCTCTTTGGGTAATACCACTTTGATAGACATCAATAACAAAGGGGTGGTCATAGGGCGCATAGAGGTGCCAGATAGCGCACCTACTATTGTTGGCGAAGGGTTTCTCTACACCCCTGCTGGTGGCCTACAGCGTTTATTGGAAGTATTGCCCAAACAAAACCAAGACGCATCTGAAATATACACCCTGCGTGATGTCAATCCCATCGCCATCAATAATGCCGGTGTGATCACGGGCACGGTGCGCTTGAATATCAACGATGAAAAATTAGATCCGCCGCCACGGTATGTGTTTACATGGAAAATAGACGACTTCCATATCAATCTAATAAAAGGCATGGTGGATGACGTGCGTCCATCCGCTGATGCACAAACACTCAAACTGCCGGTCGATCGGGTTGCCGCGATCAACGAAGCAGGTGAACTGGCGTTGGGTTGCGGTGACACGACAACGCCCTGTGTATTTAACTCAGAGCGAAAATTGGTGAATATTTACGATACAAATATGCCTGAAATTCCAACCAATAGTTGGTTCGCACAAATGAATAATACCGGCCTCTTCGGCGTCGAATTTTATAAACAAATAGACGATGTACCGGGTGTTGCAGTGGCACTGTGGAGTTTTAAAGAGGGATTGGTTCCATTGCCTATGCCTGAGGGTTACGTGCTTTGTGATATCTCGGCAATCGATGAAAACCAAGTGGCGGCGGGCGTCTGTGTACCAAGCAGAGGTTTCGGCGGTATCCCCATTGTTTGGAAAAATGGTGAGGCCCTAAACCTCAATGTCGGCTTGACGGCCAAAGACAACTACTATTGGGATATACACGACATCGACCAAGACGGGAGGTTTCTGGTGAGTGGCAACAAACGTTCTACAGGCAATTTTTCGCTTTATATTGTGACGCTAAAATAGATTTCTGAAATCACGCCCTCACCTGTCGTGGGGCCGTCATGTTCAGAAAAGAATATCGAATTGTCAATGTAGCGCGCTCTTCAACCATTGGGTGGCCTGTTCGGCGTCTCCGGGCCTGGCAAAGTGGAATCCCTGTGCCTCTGGGCAGTGAAACAGCTGTAACATGTCGCGATGTGCAAGGGTCTCTACGCCTTCCGCAATGACATTGATATCTAACGTTTGTCCCATACTTACAATCGCCTTCACGATCGCGGCGTCATTTTTATTGTGCGCGATTTCGCGTACAAACGATTGATCTATTTTCAGCGTTTTAATCGGCAGGGATTTGAGTTTTCCAAAGGATGAGTAGCCGATGCCGAAATCATCTATGGCGATGCTTACACCGCGATCATCCAATTCGCTAAGCAGTTTGCTCGCATGTTCGATATTTTGCATGACGGCGGTTTCAGTCAGCTCTATTTCAATGGATTGCAGCTGCTTTTCACCCGTCGATCGAAACAAGTCTTCGATAAAACGAGGGCGTTCCAGTTGACGTGAAGAAAGATTAATGGCGAGTTTAAGGCCGTCGAACAGATTCGCCTTGTCCCATATTTCTAATTGCTGAAATGCGTTCTGGAACACCCATTCTCCAATTTCATGGATGATGCCGCTATCCTCCGCGATGGCGATAAAATCCCCTGGGCAGACGACGCCCCGCTGCGGATGGTGCCAGCGTAACAACGCTTCAAACCCGGTCGTGACGCCGTTAATAAGCGATACTTTGGGTTGATAATATAGCTCAAATTGCGCCCCTTTTATGGCTTTGCGCAGCTCCTGTTCAAGACTGACACGTGTTTTAATCCGTTTCGTAATACTTTTGTTGTAAAAACAAAACGCGTTGCGTCCGCTCTCTTTCGCTTCATACATCGCCGTGTCCGCGCACTTCGTGATGGCCTCCGCGCTGGTCGCAACATCCGGATAGATCGCGATGCCTATGCTCATGGACGTAAAAATGTCGCGTCCGCCTATTTGGAAAGGAGTATTTATGATGCGTACGAGTTTTTCCGCAATATTCGTGACACTTTCCGTATTTTGTGCATTTTCTATAATGACCGTGAACTCATCTCCGCCCAATCTGGCGACACTGTCGGTTTCACGACAATGGCTTGTTAACCTTTGAGAAAACTGCGTCAATAGCTGATCCCCCGCCAGATGTCCAAGCGTATCGTTGACCTTCTTGAAATGATCCAAATCAATATAAAATAACGCCACCTTTGCGTGTTGGCGCTTTGCGCGGGCGAGTGCATGTGTCAGCGCTTCAAAAAAAAGTGTACGATTAGCAAGCCCGGTAAGTGCGTCGTATCGTGCCAGTTTAGTTAGTCGATTTTCCAATTTAATGTGCTCACCGATATCGGAAAAGACGATTACGCTACTGAAGGTCGAATGCCCGTCTAACGGAACGTGCGACGCGGAAAGCGAAACCGGGGCGAAATAACCGTCCGCGTTGTGAAAAGAATAACGGCTGTTATGAAGATTGATTTTACCTTGGACGGCGGAAGTGAGTTCATTCAAGCGATAGGCACTAAGCGGCGCACCATTCTCCGTATAAAGCAAAGAAAATATGTTTTTCCCTGTTAAAATATCGTTGGCTATTTTTTCCGCCGCTGGATTGGCGAATTGAACTTCTCCGGAGGCGGAGACACCGCATATTCCTTGTGCCGCTGTATTAAGGATGATTTGCTGTTCGACGGATAATTGCTTAAGCTGCTGGCGCGCCTTGTAGAGTTCAATAAACACGCGAACTTTTCCGACTAAAACCTGCGGGTTGACCGGTTTGTATAAAAAATCCACCGCGCCCCCGCGATAGGCGCGAGTGAGTCGTTTATCATCTGCGTGATCGGCGGTGATTAATATAATAGGAATATTCGCCGTAGTCGGTTCGGATTGCAGCACCTGCATTACATCGAATCCGTCCATGCCTGGCATCCGCACATCCATCAGGATTAACGCGACGTCTATTTCTAATAATTTCCGTAGCGCTTTTGGACCGCTGTCTACTTCGACGACATGCACCGCCATGCGCGTCAATAGACCGCGCATCGCAACCAAATTTGGAAGTTGATCGTCTACGACCAAGACGACTGGAAGTGCATTGGGGGGTGAAACAGGTGCTGCGACGAGAGACGCGGTGAGCGATTTGTTTTGCATAAGGGTTTTATTTATCCTTACATCAATTGGATTGGTCACAATACCTATAAATATTTAGCACTTTATGGACGGGAGAAAAGCGCGCGTCACTTGTCGGCAGTGATTCATGCCTGCCCAAACAAAGAACCCCCTCGGGATAAAGACTCTGTGCAAAGAGGTTAGCGGCGTGACGGCGCATTTCCTCACTAAAATAAATAAACACATTTCTGCACAAAATAAATTGAAAATGGCTGAATTCGGTATGGGTGGTTAAATCGTGGTGCGCGAAAACTATACGTTCGCGTAAGTAGGGTTTTATCATCATCGTGGAAAAGCGTGAGAAAATCAGATAGTCCCGTACATTACCCAGTCCGCCTGCGGCGGCATATCGGGTTTCAATTGCGGAAAGCCCGGATTTTTCATATATACCTTGGCGAGCTCTATGTAATGCCTGGGGATTGTTATCTGTAGCATAAACTAACGTCCGATCCAATAACCCTTGTTCTTTTAACAAGATCATCATAGAAAAAACTTCTTCACCGTGAGCGCACCCTGCATGCCAAATCTTTAAATAGGGGTAGGCTTCAAATTTCGGAAACAGTTCTTGCGTAATAAACGCGAATGCTGCGGGATCACGAAACATTTCTGACACGCTTACCGAGAGATGGCCGACGAACGCGTAGTAGTGGTCGGGTGATGCCAATAGTGTCGTTATCAGTTCGGAAAACTGCGTGATTTCGATGCGCCGCGCTGCATATTTGATTCGTCTGCGCAACGAATCGTCGGCATACAATCCGAGGTTCAGACCATAGCGCATACGAATGGCGTCAGTCAATTGCTTGGCGTCGTCGCTATTAACGTCCATCGTGAGCGGCCCGGGAATTTTGCAGCCAAAGTCTCATCGTCATGATGAGTCTTGCGGGATCAACGGGTTTTGCTAGATAGTCATTCGCACCGGCAAGCAGTGTTTTATTGCGATCCTCCGGCATTGATTTCGCAGTAAGTGCGATAATCGGAATATTGCGTAGTGTATGGCGACTGCGTATTTGCCTAATCGCGTCATAGCCGTCCATAATCGGCATCATGACGTCCATCAGTATGATATCAATGTATGGGTGCTGTTCAAGTTGGGTGATGGCGGAACGTCCGTCTTCCGCCACTAAGACCTGCATTTCCTTCGATTGTAAAAGTTTGGTTAGCGCGAACACGTTGCGCATATCGTCATCCGCAACAAGTACTTTTTTATTGCGAAAGATGTCTTTGTCATAGTGTAATTTTTCGATAGTGGCTTGTTGCGTTTTATTCAATCGCTGGGTGATTGCATGTATAAACAACGTGACGGTATCGAGCAGGCCTTCAGGATTAACAGCCTCTCTTAGCACCAAATTGCCATAACTTGCGAAACGTTGGCGAAGATCGGCATCTTGATCGACATGGCCGTAAAATACGATCGGTGGCGGCGGTGACTGCGATGTCACCGAAAGGGCGGCGAGGCCATCGGTGATTTGCTTGTGATCTGCTTCGGCATCAATCACAACGCAATCGTATGTGTATTGTCGCAATTTGTGCGACAATTCGGTAATGCTGCATTGCACTATTTTGACTGACTCGGCTTCTATCGTAGTGCGTATCTTGCGCAGCGTTTCAGGATTGTCACCGGCAAGAAGTAGTGTGGAAATGTCACGCTCAACAATATATGAAAAGCGATTGAGTACACGCGTAAGATCGGCTTTAGATGCGGGCTTCGGCAAAAAGCCGATGGCACCTTTTTGCATGGCGCCATAAAGATCCTGGTGGGCCGACACGAATTGCACCGGTATGTGGCGTAACTGGGGATTGTCTTTGATGCGGTCGAACAGTGTCCAGCCATCGGAACCGTCTAACATCACATCGAGTATGATCGCGTGAGGTTTCAATTGCATTGTGAGCTCGTAACCTTCTTTCGCATCACGCGTCGCTATGCAATTGAAACCGGCATCTCGGGCCAAGCCACACAATAGGCTTCCAAATCGCTCATCATCCTCGACCACCAGCATGTGATGTGGCAACGGATGCGAGTTACCGCCGCTGTTGTCGAAGTATATAGTCCGTGCCTCGGCCTCTGTATTTTCAACGCCGTCATCGTGATTGTTTGTGGAAATATGTCGCGGTAAATATAAAATAAACGTACTGCCCTTTTCTGGTTCACTTGTAAGTGATATTTGTCCTTCAAGCAGGCGCGCATATTCCCGGCAAATGGACAGGCCTAGACCGGAACCGCCGAATTGGCGACTGGTAGTGCCGTCTATTTGCCGAAAAGGTTCAAATATCATTTCATGTTTTTCCGATGGTATGCCTATTCCCGTGTCTTGTACGACAAACGCGAGGCCGTCGCAACCGATGTTTTCCTTATATTTATTTTC
>JAOUGF010000133.1 GCA_029857925.1 Gammaproteobacteria bacterium | reverse complement strand
ATTGGGGCCAGTAATAGAGATAATTTCTTGCATAAAACCCTTGCCAACGGCAACTGGGTCAGAACAAGTAGTCGTGTATCCCGTTGTTTTGTGACCGTCGCAATTTTTGGTTACAACACCATTGGATACATTAAATGAACCTGTATTAAAACCAGCGGGCGGCGCCGCAAAACTGGCCCCCGCAAACAATGATGATAGCGCCCCTGCCAAGGCCGCGACCTTCAACCCCTTCCCCTTACGCATACTAACCTCCTCGTCAACGAGAAACGCTACACTGAAAGAACCAAATATGTTCAAAAACCGTTCCCAACCCGTTAGAGCCGCCTATTTAGCCCCGTATATTAAAATCTAGCAACCGGCGACCACAATGTCAAGCAAACTCAAAACCTTGGTGGAGACTTTATCGCCCACGCCTTAGAATGGGCTTAACATTCATCCCTGACTACCATATTCGGAATTCATTATCCACTGTTCGCGCGCTTACCGCAAGCCACAAGCTTAGAGTTTTTTATAACTTACGTGATTCAAAAATATAAGGTTATTACGTTGCACGCCGTAATCAACCTTGGTGATAGACGCGTAGTCCACACGTAGCTGCCGGGATTGCTCCGGCGGCAGATCAAAGGCCTGAGCCACCAACGCGCGTATGGGGCCGACATGCGTCACGAGCACCAATATTTCTCCGCGATGCTGCGTGATCAAACCCTGTAGCCCGCCTTGCAGTCGCGCGTTCAATGCATCCATCCCCTCCCCCCCCGGCGGGGTATAGCCGACCGGTGCAGATTTCCAAGCACGGTATTCGTCGGGATATTGACGTTGTATGTCGTCAAAATAAAGGCCTTCCCATGCACCGTACCGTCTTTCCGTCAGCCAAGGCGAGGGTTCTCGTGACAAGGATGTCACACGCGCAATGGCCTCCGCGGTCGCCCAGGTACGCGCGGCCGGGCTGACCAATAAGCGACATGCGCCTAGGGATGCAAAATATTCTGCCATCGCGCGCGCTTGCTGGTATCCTTCTTCACTCAACTGAGGATCTTCGCGATCGTCGCAATAGATACGATTATCGGGGTAATCTGTTTTGCCATGTCTGACGAAATAGACTTGGGTGCTCGGTTCTTTGGTCCGCAGGCTCATTGGAGTTGAATCTCGCTCCTCGATCAGTTAAGAATACAGGTAGGGTCGTATACGCATGGATGTCACTATGGCACGTATCGCATTATTGGAAGACGATTTAGACCAGGCCGCCTTGGTCAACTTGTGGCTTACCGCCGATGGTCATCAGTGCCAAGCATATCATAGCGGCGCTGATTTCATTAAGGCGCTGTCACGCGAGAGTTTTGATATGCTGATCATTGACTGGGTGTTACCCGACCTGCCCGGTGATAAGGTATTGGAGTGGGTGCGTGAGCGCGTGGATTGGCATATCCCTGTGATCTTCACGACGGGCCGCTCGGACGAATCCGATGTCGTGCTCGCGTTACAGAAGGGGGCGGACGACTATATGATCAAACCGCTGCGCCAAGCGGAGTTGATCGCACGTATTCGGGCGCTGAATCGACGTAGCCATGCGCTGGGCACTGAACCGGCCAACGTGTTGGATTTTCCACCGTACCAATTCCAACCTCGCCAACGCCTGTTGACGCTGAACGGGACGACCGTGACGCTCACGCAAAAACAATACGATTTAGCGTTGTTTTTATTTAATCACGTGGGTCGCATTATGTCGCGCGGCCATTTATTAGAAAGTGTATGGGGGGTCACGCCGGACCTCAATACCCGCACGGTGGATATTCATATTAGCCGTTTGCGCAAAAAGCTTGAATTGGACGCCCGCCATGGCTGGCAATTGAATACGGTGTATCAGCATGGTTACAGATTGGAGAATACGGCGAGTTAATCTTGCATGGTAACTACTCAACCCTCAAGCCTCCCGACAGCATCATTTGCATTGCGATAAATCTATAGGGCGGATCGGCAACGTGCATCCGCCACACACCTGCAGGCTGTCCGCGACACCCGATACCGCCAGTCCTTCGCACGTTTTAAGCTTAAATCGAGATCACTGGTTGTCCAGTGGGTGCGCTGCGCTTATCCACCCTACTGCTTGGGGCGCGGGTAGTTATCTTTCATTCCAGATATTTTGCCTGCCATTGTAGGTAGAGCTTATAGACGTATTGATTGTATTCGTCCTTGTCTTTGAATTGCTTGGGGTCTATCGCGTCGAATACATAGTAGTTGACGCGGCTATTCACGGTGCGCATAAAATGCCACAGCTTATGCAATAGGGTTTGCGGGTCACGCCACTCGAAGTCGTCTTGGGCCTCGTAGTGTAGGAATACCGGTACGATCGGTATGCCGGTACGCAATGAGATGTCGAACGCCCCATGTTTGAATTCGCTGTGCAGCCTACGCCCTTTACACCCGCCTTCTGGATATAACGCAATGTTTTTACCGGCTAACAACGCGTGCCCTATCTGATCGGCTGCGGCCTTGCGCGATTCACGCGATTCCCGCTGCACATACAACGTGCCCGCCGCCCAACTGATACGCCCGGCAAACCACCAATCGCGCACCTCGACTTTGGCCAAGGAGTAGACTGGAAACAGTGCCGGGATGCCGATATCCTCAAAAGCGGAAGGGTGATTTGCGATTAACAGATAGCGCGCAGGCAATGCGTAGCGATTTTTTTGGTGTAGACGTAAATCTACACCCAGCGCATGCACAAATACCTTGCACCAAAAACGGAATAAACGGGGATAAAACAAATCGAGCACGCGTTTGGGGAAAAAGGTAAGTAGGTACAGCACCATGGTCAAAAGGATAAAATCCAACCATAGAATAATAAACTTGGTGAACCTGGCGATATAGTAAAGCATCTGCCCTCTCTCTCCGGCATTCTTCCTAATCTTCTTATCGGTATCCCTCCCTTTCATTTTAGCTTTTTATGCCCTCTTGCACCGAAACTATCCACGATTTCGTTGTATGCAACCGACGCTTGCCTCCTTCACTTAAGTGCCCACGCCTCATACTTGACCATATAATAATATTCTAATATACTTCCTTTCATGGTTAATACGCCGTACCGGCGTGACGAACTCCGTCCACAGGTGACGGGAATCTAGTAACAAGTGGAGAGTAATTGCATGACTGATGTCATTGTTGATGTGCGTGAGCGTGATGAATTTGCATTGGAACGCGTGGATCATTCCGTGAATGTGCCCTTATCGGTCTTTACCAGTGTCGCCCCTGGGGTGTTGACACAACTTAAAGATCGTCGCATCGTATTTATGTGCCGTGGCGGCGCCCGCGCCTCACAGGCGCTAGAACTGGCGAAACAAATGGGTTTTAATGATGTGCATGTCTACAGCGTCTACCCCGGCGGCATCCAGCAATGGAAGAAATCCGGCCTACCGGTGGCATCTGCGCAGTCTATGGGTCTGCCGTTGCAACGCCAAGTACAACTTGCGATAGGCGTGTTGATTGTGGTGTTGGGTGTCATGGGGTATTTGTTTAACCCCGCGTTTGCACTCGTTGCAGCGGCCGTGGGCCTGGGCTTATTGGTGGCAGGTGCCACCGGTTATTGCATGCTCGCCAACATCATGGCAAAGGCGCCATGGAATAAGGCGCGAGCTTTGCCGGGTGGGAACGCCTGCGTCAACTGCGGATAATTTTACGATTAAGCCCTGGCTACTGCGCCTTACCGCGGGTAGTCAGGGTTTTTTATGTGCGATTAATTATTGTGCTGCCGACGCGGCGCAAATGTCGGAAACGACGCGGCATAACGGCTTATCCATTCCCGTGCGGCCTGTTCCCCGGTAAGCACACGTCCTTCCAATTGTTTTACCTCGCGCTTGTAATGCTCTATGTGACAGATTTGTTCGACCATCCGTAGGCGAAACACATCATCGTCGCATATCAATTCCGCACCCACGTCGTAGTAGTCATCTTTTTTGCGGCACCATACGATGCGCGCGGGCACCTCGAACACCGGTTCGACGACGGCAATTCGAATCAAGACATCCGAGCCTATAGGTAAGGCCTCGTGGAGATAAAAGGCAACCCCGCCCCGCGACACGTTTCGCAAGTGTTCACGAGAAAAAAAGTCGTTTTTACTTACCTCGATGGGGACGTCCGTCGGATGACGGATATAGCGGCGCATGTCGAATCCCTCTAGTTATATTTCCGTATACAACCCCGGTCTTCGCATATTAAGACCTGCAATTACTTCCCTTGTTTCAAGCGCGTGATGAAATTCTTCAAGCGAATAAGGTCTGGATCACTCATTTTTGTGAATTTCAACCCTACACGCATTGTGTCACGACTGTTGTCATAATCTGGATTGCGCTCAAGGCGCACAACCTCGACCTCGACGTTCGCAGGTTCATTCGCGATGTCTAAGGGTAGACATAGAATTCCTTTGTCATAAATCATGCCACCCTGATCAAATATTTGACTGCGCACCATGCAGCCGCCCAGGGAGATGTCGATCAGCTTACCCTTGTAGGACACTGCGCCAAAATTCAACATCGTCAAATGATCCTTTACTGGCGCAAGACGCTCCGCTGTACGACGATCGGCCGACTCGAGGACGTGGCGCACCTTAGACACCAGTGTACTTGGTGTAAACGGTTTTAGTACAAATTCGTTGACCCCTGCTGCTGCGGCGCGCAATAGCGTCGCTTTGTCGGACGTGCTGGCCGTCAAAATAAAGGCCGAACGCTCGGTTTTCGCGATTTTTTTGGCCTCGCCTATAAAAACAAATCCGTCGCCATCGGGCAGTTGCTGATCGAAAAAGATCCAGTCTACGCGGTCTTCCACACGCAACGAATTCAGCGCCTCTTTGTTACTTTGCGCCGAGATAATATTGCGCAAATTAAAATCTCGCTTCAATACACCGATAATGGAATTCCGTTCCATTGCGTTATTGTTGACGACCATTGCAGTATATTGATTCGCCATAACCCCTAGACCTCATCAACGCTCTATATATCGCATAGAGCTCGCTTTTTACATCGGATATACAAGGGCAATACCAAAGGGGGCGGTCACATCTAATCAGCGTCCTTCGTCACATAACGGCGGAAACTTGTGAACCAGCACCCCGCAAACTGTGATGAGGTTCCGCCGATTGCAATGTTTTACACCTTCCCCGTGCTAGCGGACGCGGCGTATGCTATACCCGGAATACAGTAGCCGTTCCCCTTGCGCGGTCGCCAATACACGTACGGTTTCGCCTAATCCGGTGCCCAGGCCTGCAATGACCGCCTCGTGATCGTTCACTATTTGCAAGGGTATGCGCATCGTGACGGGTATCCACAACGGCAGTTTGTAGGCCAAGTAAAAGACGCCTTGGTCATAACGCAGCTCGCCCCCAGTCACTTCCATAAACTCGGTAATCTCGTCTGGATTGTCGATCACATAGCGCCCCACCCGTGCCGCCCAGGCGGGTGACAAGGTTTGCGTGGGGAGCCGCTGCGCAAACACCGCGTTTTGGCCTTTATATTGCGATACGATAAGCTCTTGCTCACCCACCCGTTGCCACGTCAGCTTCATCGCCTCAAGCAGTTCCAAGTCGATAGGCAACATGCCGAACAGCCGCAAACGCGGATAAAACCAACCGTCCGCACGCGGTTGCAATTGAAATTTCCAGCCCATCACATCGCCGATTAATCGCCCATTGTCTGCCGTCATCCCGACATAGCCCACGCGCGTCGCATACGCGCCGCTGCGCGCTTGCAAGGTCATCGCTGGCGTACTCAGCGGCAGCGGCAGCGGCGCCACCGGCAAGGGTTTGCCGAGTTTGACCTCGGCGAATCGCCGCGCGATGTCGGTGGCGGTTTTTTCGGTGAATTTATAGGCCTTGGCGGAGTTCGCCAGTACGACGATACCGATGCCTAAATCAGGCATTAACACCACACGGGCGCGATGGGTCAACGTTGCGCCCTGCCGCCAGACCACGCGCCCGGCGCCATTCAGCTCATTGTCGCCAAGACTCCAACCTAGGCCATATTGTGCGTCGAGGTTGAGTGCGATGTGCGGAAACTGCGGGCGCAATAATTCGTTAATGGCCTCACCGCTCCAAGTCGCCTCGCCTTGAACATGGCCGCGATTAAGCACCATCTGTAACAATGCCGCGAGGTCTTTGGCGGAGCTAAACATGCCCATCGCGGGGGCATCACGCGCCAACCACAACGGCTGTGCCTTGCCATTTTTATACCCCTGCGCGAGCTTCATCTGCATGTCGGGCGTCACTGCAAAACCGCTGTTTTGCATACGCAAAGGTTGCAACACCAGGCGCTGCGCAAGCACT
>JAOUGF010000132.1 GCA_029857925.1 Gammaproteobacteria bacterium | reverse complement strand
GATCAGCTTAAAAAGCGTTTGACCGAAGGCAAGGGTATGAATGTCGAAATCCAAGCGGCGACCAATAAAGACAACAAGGTCGAAAGTCGATTAGTGATTAAGAGTAAATAACATGTTGGATCAATTTAAAGAGACCTTGCGTAATTATTATCAACAGCTGGCCCCGCGTGAACGCATCCTGGTGGCATGGGGCGGCGCGGTGTTGGCGATTTTATTATTTTACGCTATCGTGTGGCACCCCATCGTCGGTTATCGAGACGATATGGCGCAATCGTTAAAAGAACAGCAAGATCTATTGAGTTGGATGCGTCAGTCTTCCGCCGAGGTGAAACAACTGGGGGGCGGCCCGCGTGGCGTGGCGACAGGCGAGTCGCTGCTCAGCGTCGCGGATCGCACCGCGCGCATGAATAAACTCGCCGACGCGCTGAAACGCGTGGAACCGGAAGGCGAAAATCGAGTGCGTGTTTCGTTAGAGCAAGCCGCGTTCGATGATCTGGTGACGTGGTTGGAACGCATCCAAACCGAAAATCGCATCCGCGTCGACACCGCGTCTATCGACAAGGAAAACGCACCCGGTCGCGTCACCGCCCGCTTGGTGCTGGAGGGCGGTCGATGAAAAAGCAATGGAGGCGTTACGCGCTGTTGGGCGGCATCGCGTTTGCGGTATTTTTGATGATCGATATCCCCGCGGCGTTGGTTTATAGCCTCACTAAAAGTTGGTGGACCAACCCCGCCAAACCCATCAAGGCGTTTAACATTGACGGCACAGTGTGGAGCGGCCAAGCAGGCCCGTTGGAACTTCCGAATCAGACGATACAAAATGTGAGTTGGAAACTGCATCCGTGGTCGATATTGTTAGGGCGTATGGAAACGGATATTTCGCTCAGCAACAATCAGAGCAGGGCCAAGGCGTTGGTAGGCAAGACCTTTACCGGCCAGCTCTATGTCAACCAGGCCGAGGCGCGTGTACCGGCCAATGAATTATTGACGGCCCTTAAATTGCCTGCGTTCCCGGTCAGTGGCGAGTTTCGCGCGAATATTAAAAAGCTCGCGATCGCAAATCAAACGTTGGAGCGGGCCGAAGGTACGTTGACGTGGTTCGGCGCGGGGGTGCAGTTTCCGCAACGCCTGAGTTTCGGTGATGTGTCTGCGCGGTTCGAGACCACGGATGACGGCATCAAGGCGATCATCGCCGATGGCGGCGGGGTGTTGGAGCTCAATGGCCAGTTGATCATCAAAGCCAACGGTCAGTATCAGTTTAACGGTGTCATGGCTGCCCGCGATGGCATAGACAGTCCTCTAGCCAATTCGTTGAAATTTCTGGGACAACCGACTCCCGAAGGCAAGGTGAACGTTGTATATAGCGGAAAGACACAGGATTTGGCGTTTTTCGCAGGCAACTAATCTAACGTGCAAGGTGTGTCATTTAACGAAAAATCCGTTCGGATAACCTAGGGTTACAGTATTTCATGCAAGGCGCCGACATTCTTAAAAATCGTTATACGATGACGCCGTTAGTACGTGATAGACAACATGGAGTGGATACGAGGCCATTGACTCAGGAAAAGATCGCCGCAGTTTTTATCGGGTAGACGATACCGTATTCTTGGAGTATCGCCAGGTCAATGCCGATGAATTGCAACGCCAAGGCCATGATCAAGGGATACCGCGTCCGCCCCGCTCGGCGATGATGGAACAATTTACGACGATCAATCGACATTTGGCGCCGCTCATCGGTGATATCCGGCGTGACAATCCCAAGGTTGCGCAATACCTTGAAACGCTGAACAAAAAAATCGACCTATTGGCCAGTCATGCGCAAGTCACTGGGCTCGTCGGCGAAGATGATAATTCGATGGTGCGTATCACCACGGCGGCAAATCTAAGCGAAGGCGGGATGGCGTTCCACTGCAAGGTGTCGGTCGCCGTGCAAGGCTATCTGCACCTACGCGTCACCAGCAAGATTTCCGGTGTAATTCTCGAAACCTATGCGCGTGTGATCGCGGTGGATAAAGACGCCACGAGTGGATTGAAGTTTCCCTATCGAATTCGGGTGGAATTCCCGTATTTGGATGATACGGAGAAGAAATTATTATCCAAGCATTTGCACACGCTGCAGCGCGAAGAATTGCGGCGTCGCAACCAGGAAAATTGAGTCAAATTCAGGAATTTTTGAAATTCTTATATAAATTTAGGGTGGGTATTCGCGGTGGGGAAAATCACGCGCCAATGCGCTGGAGGGGTGCTGCTAGGGATTACTTTAGCCTATTTTTGCACGCCGCAAATCGCACATGGCGAAGTCGATACCGAAACGCGGCGTGAATTGCTGCGCGAAGGCGTTTTTCTACGCTCGGTACCCAAAGACGACCAACCCGGCAACACACCGATTGATCTTGATACCCCCGTGGTATCGCGTGGCCTTGGCCAACAAGAGGCCGAACGCAATCCGCAATATAGCGAAGCCTTGATGGCCTATTTTGCCAAAGACTATCCACGCGCGATGAGCTTGTGGCGGCCGCTTGCAGAGCAGGGAAATGCTAGCGCGCAGGCGAATGTGGGGTGGATGTATCAGCAGGCCTTGGGCGTAGCCCAGGATCGCGCGCTGGCGTTTACGTGGTTTGTGCGTGCCGCCAAACAAGATCATTCCGTTGCGCAGAATAATCTGGGCGCGTGCTATGAACATGGCTGGGGCGTCGCGTTGGATTATGCCGTTGCCGCACAATGGTATCGGCGCTCCGCCGAAGCGCGCTATAAATACGCGCAATATAATCTGGCGGTGTTGCTTTTTGAGGGGAAAGGGGTGGAAAAAAATCCAAAAGAGGCGCGTGTTTGGTTTGAACGGGCGGCGCAGCAGGGTGTCGTGCAGGCGGAACGGTATTTAAGGGTACCTCTAAAATTCGATCAGGGGATGCAGCGCTAGGCGGAAAGGGGCGAAAAAGCGCAGTTTACACGTTGCCTCAAAGGCTTGACATATCTGAGCATTTTTCGACCCTTTTCAACGACGCGATGCGCCGCTCAGCGGATTTTTAGAAGTTCCCTTAAAATAAGGCTGACAGTCAACAACGAATAGGTGGCGCAGGCAACTCAAAATAGATACGAATTCCGATGAAATGGCTTACGATTAAAACTCAAATAAAGTCGTAAGGATTTATTCGGTGTTCGCTGGGGTTCACCGCCCCTACGATTTTGTGATCGGTGTAGCGCGTTCCCGCCGCTGAAAGGTCAACCGTATGCGCCTGTACGTAACGTTTCTTGGTGATGTCGTAAAAAACACGGATACAAGGCCGCAGCAGCTTGGTGCTCTGCTCTAGCACAACGCCGACTAGACCGTTGTCGAGTTGCACAAGAGAAGCGACAGGATAGATGCCCATTGCACGAATAAAATGCTGTACCAATTGGGCGTCGAAATGGAGATCGCTCCACTCGAGGATTTTCTTTAGTGCAAGCGCGGGTTCAGCGGCGGATTTATAGGGTCGGTTGGCGGTGAGCGCGTCATAGACATCTACAATACCCGCCATTTGGCCTTCTATGCTGATCTGATTGCCTTTCAGATTTTTTGGGTAACCCGTGCCATCCCAGCGCTCATGGTGTTGCGACACAATGTCGATCACGCATTTAGGTATGTCGTTTAATTCGAGCAGTATTTGTCGTCCTAGTGAAACATGTTCCGCCACAATGGCGAACTCGTCCTCGGTAAGCTTGGCCGGCTTTTGTAGCAATTGCAGGGGTACCTGGGTTTTTCCTATGTCATGTAGCAGCCCACCCATGACGATATCGCGTATGGTATCGACCGGCAATTTCATCGCGCGCGCAAATGCACCCAACACCACAGACGTGGCAACGGAATGTTGAAAAAGGTATTGGTCTTTTTGTTTGATCCGGCTAATTCCTAACAGTGCGTCAGGGTTACGTGCCAAAGAATCTGTGATGCGCTCCACCAGCAAATGTGCGTCATCAAGCCGGGGATTTTCATCCGCACGCGCCTGTGCAAGTATGTTGTGCATAACAGATTGCGCATCTTGAAGGATTTTTTTTGCGGTGCCTAGTTCATTAGCCACACCTGATCGCTTATTTTCCTGAGGTGCAACCGCCTCGCCCAAGGCCTGTTGCCGCTGATCCAGTTGTTTATTTGATTCTTGGACGGTGGGTGCATCACCGACGTCCTTGCCTTTGGCGGTGTCTATGACCAGTCTTTGGATACCCGCCTTGCGAATTTTGTCTATTATCGCCGCGCTGGTCACTTTAAAGCTGCTGCTCAAAAAGGGGTGGGTCATCCAGCCGCAATCCAATTCTTGTACGTACATGCCGGTATCTAGCTGGGATATCGTGATTTTTTTTAGCATATGTGAGATTTTCACCCTCTGCGAACGGTGCGCCCGACCCAGTCTAAAATAGCGACCACGATGCAGGATATCTGTAGTAGAGACAAAAAGGGCGGAAAATTGCCAAAAAATCAGAACGCTACTGAATTGTGGGCACCTTGAATTGATAGAGTTTGTCTATCGGAATGGGCGGGGAATAATAAAAGCCCTGCACGATATCGCATTGTACTTGCTTTAAGTAGCTGATTTGGTGGGCCGTCTCCGCACCTTCCGCGATGACCTTAAGCCCCATACTGTGGGCCATCGTGATAATGGCCTTGGCGATTTGGCCGTTTTCACCGTTTTCGTTGATGTCTTTCACAAACGCGCGGTCTACCTTCAGCACGTCGATAGGCATTTTAGATAAATAACTCAACGAAGAATATCCTGTGCCAAAATCATCCATAGAGGTCTTTAACCCTTGCGCGCGCAACGCATGTAATATTCCAAGCGCCTGCGAAAAATCTCCCATCGCCATGCTTTCCGTGATCTCGAAATCGACCGACTGGGCGTCAATCTTATGAAATTTAAGAAGTTGACTGACTTTGTCGACCAAGGCCCTATCGGTAAATTGACGCGGCGACAGATTAATGCCGACGACTAACGGCTGCGAATGTGATGCCGTCCATTCAGATAGATGTTCAAACGCTATATTTATAATTTGCTCGCCGATCGGGATGATGAGGCCGGTTTTTTCTGCGATTGGAATAAATGACAGCGGCGGCACTAGTCCTTTTTCCGGATGTATCCAGCGGACAAGCGCCTCAACGCCGATTAATGCGCCGGTAGTTAGGCATACCTGGGGTTGATAGTAGACGACGAATTGCCTTTCTTTGATCGCGGTGCGCAGTTCTACCTCCATCGCAAGGCGTTGTTTGGCGGCCGCATCCATTTCTTTGGTGAAAAAACTGTACTGCTGGCTGCGTATCCGCTTAGAATCCTGCAGCGCAGATTCTGCGCCTAAAAATAATCCCTCTGCGGTGGATGTCTCTAAGGGGTAGACGGCGACGCCGACATTAAATTCCACTTCACGGTTAACGCCTCCGATCAAATAAGCTTGCTTCAGTTGGGAGAGCATGTTATCCGCGTAGAGCTCCACCTCTTCGATGTCGGAGAATCCTTTGATCGCCATGCCAAAGGTGTCGCCGCCGATGCGTGATGGGAATGATCCAAGGTGTGTGATTGCACGCAATCGCTTCGCCAGCAGATATAAGAGCGCGTCTCCCTGTTCATTGCCGTATGCGTCATTAATAAGTTTAAACTCCCGTATGGCCAACAAAAGCAGCGCCAAGTTCTGTGGTGAATCGGACGCATCATTGATGGACTGCGCGACATGCTCGGTCAAATGAGCGCGGTTAGGCAGGTCTGTGAGGTAGTCGTATTTTTGTTGATAGGCGATCAACCGCTCGCGGTTTTGTTCGTCGGTGACGTCTTGTACCGTCCCTACCAAACCAAAAAAATAATCATTTTTGTACACTGCGCGAATTATCTGCCGTACCTGAATTTCTCGTTCACCGCTGACAATTCTATATCCTATTGTGGTGTCATTTCGTGCGTCTATGTTGTTACAAAATTGCTCAAAAAAAACGTCGCGATCGGATTCTGAGATGTTTTTCATGTATTCAGTGAGCGTAAAAGAGTTATCGCCATGCAAACCTAAAACATCTTGGGCCTGTTGGGAAAGAAAGATACGGGACTCTTTTACGTTCCAGTTCCAGTAACCGATTTTTGCGATACGATTTGCGATTTCAAGGCGTTGTTGGTTTTCAGTCAATTGATCGTACAATGCTTTATCACGTAGTGCGAATTTTATGCGTTGGGAGAATAAATGCCAGTTAATCGGTTTTGTAATGAAATCAGTGGCACCCTCGTCGTATGCCGCGCGTAAGGATTCTATATCATGCGCGCCGGTTAAAACAATAATCGGTAGATCCAGATCATTTTTGCTTTGGCGTATCGTCCTG
>JAOUGF010000131.1 GCA_029857925.1 Gammaproteobacteria bacterium | reverse complement strand
CGGTGATTTGTTACAACATTTTTCCGCACAAAATACGCGTTGTCGCAATTTGTTGCGCGGCTTTGACCTCCGCCCATGCGGCCGGTGTCGAAGAAACGCAACGTGCGGAATCTTCCATAGCTCTTGCGCTCACAGGATTTGTATACGGGCACTACGTGCAACGCACGCTCAACAGCGCGCTTAATGCGGACAACAGCGCGGCGGTGCCCGTGCAAGCGGGGGAACTGGCCAGTGTTTTTGATATGCGCACTGAATCGCTGTGGTTACGCGCGCGATTGGTGGCGGACCGAAAACATATACCCACAAAAAAGCAAAATACTGCGGATGAGACTAACAGTGTGTGTGCGGACGTTCCGCAGTTTTCCTGGAAATATAACTTGTCGGATCAGACATCTTTTACGATCGGCAGGCTCAACTTGACATTAGATGACGGTCAATCTTTTCACGCCATAGACATCTTGGAAGATGGTATACGTGGAAGCGATTTTGAAGACCGCGCTGGAAATTTTGTAGGGTTTCCGATGCTGAATTTTACCTATGCGAACGCGCTTTCCGCGTACCGACTCATATATGCGGATGACACCCTTACGTCATACAGTTATGCATATGGAACTATCAATCCGGGATTCAATCGTGGAATCCGCCAATGGGTCGCCAGCGCGCGCAAAAGTATCGATCAACTAACCGCGACAGCCGTTCTTCAATATGTTGTTTCCGGAAATCCCGGCGTCGGCGCCGCGCTTAGCTATGTACCGGCGCCGGCATGGTCATTTTATACGGCAGGATTTGCGAGCCGCGGCAATCCCTATCCGATACATAAAAATGTCATTCTCAATAGAGGAACCCAGCTCGGCGCGGAAGATGTTTATATATACCAGTCACCTGTGCAGCCTTGGCTGGCAAGCGATCGCAAATTTCGCATGCGAGGCTTGTTAGGCGCGTCGTTTACTACGGAGGCGGGCACGACGTGGGTCGCGGAATTGTGGCGCGATGACAGGGGAATGAATACAGATCAACTGCAGATTTGGAAAAACGTTGTGAAATTTCACGATAGCCTAAGCAATCGCGTGGCGCGCGGAATAAATCTCGGCTATGACATGGAATCGCTGCGTATTGCGCATGGTACGCACCTCTTTTTAAGAATGAATATGTCTGTGGTGCAGGATATTGATATTCAGCCTTCGCTTATGCTGACCCGCGACGGCAGCGGCGCGGTGAATGCGCGTTGGACTCAACGTGTCAGTGGGGCGTGGGAATATTGGGTGGAAACGTGGTTACGTTTTGGTGACAAATATAGCCAATACGGAGCATCACCGGAGCGCGTAGGTATTCAATTCAATACGCGATGGTTTTTTTAGGCCTACAGCAACCTCAACGATCAGACATTGCATCATGAAAAACTCGGCATTGCCTAAAAACACAATATGCTTGGACTACTCCGGACACGGCGGTTGCTCGGTGGTAGGCAAGGTGCCGTGCCTTTTGAGTGACAGTGCACATGTTTGGATGCTGTCTCCTGGTGTGTTGTCTTCGTTTGAAGGGTTAACCGAGAAATTACTGGATCGTGATGAAAAAATCCGATTATCACGCATTAGCAATCTGATTGCCAGTGCCAGATGGGGGCAAACGCGCAGCGCATTGCGCTATGTACTTGCCGGATATGTCCGCCAAGACCCCGAAAAACTCGTATTTGAATACGGATCAAGGGGAAAACCTGTGCTGGTCAACAGTGGAGGCGTAGAATTCAGTCTGTCACATTCTCATGGGTACGCAGTGATTGCAGTTGCGCAGAACACTACGATAGGTGTAGATATTGAAAAAATTCGTACACGTTCATACGATGAATTGGCGGAGCGCATATTGGGACCCAGCGCGACCGTTCAATACAAAAAGTTGGACCCGCAAACCCGCAGTCAAGCATTTGCGTTAGCGTGGAGTGAAAGAGAGGCCTTCGCTAAAATGTTAGGCATCGGCATAGGAGACGGATGGGAACAGTTGTTGCCGCTTTTCGCGAAATTCGCGCTAAATATAGAGTTGGAATCCCGCAAGCATAACTCCTTGGCGGGGTATTCGTTGCACTATTTAAAGAGCTGGCCAAATTTTGCGACGGTGATGTGCTCCGCGCGACCGCAGGCGAGAATCGAGGTGATACGCCCTTCCGATGACGATAACCCGCTTTCTGTGAGTGGTATAGATATCCTGTCCTGACAGATCTGACAGTATGGTTCAGCGGCCATTATGAGTAACATACCTCTCGTCCCAAGTTAGAAAAGTAACTTAAACGAGTAAACGGAGGTTGTTATCATGAACGTAATCATTGCACATCGCGAATATGACGGGTTGGCTCAGGAAGATCTACAAAATATGCATCGCCTGCGTTATCGCGTATTTCGTCAGCGCCTTAACTGGGAAGTGTGCGGCGAAAATGAGCAGGAACTAGACTCCTATGATTTATTGAACCCTGTTTATTTGTTGGTGCGTGACGGCGGGAATAGCGTCATTGGGTCCTGGCGCATGCTGCCTACCACAGGTCCGAATATGTTACGCGATACATTTCCGGAGTTGTTGGACGGGGCTGGTGCACCGTTGGGAAATGATATCTGGGAACTGTCACGTTTTGCCACCGAGTCCAACGACAGGGGGCATGTCGCCGGATATACCAGCGCGGTGCCTTTTTTGATGATGCAGGCGGCCTACACCTTCGCCGTGCAAAATGATATTCGTCGTTACGTCACCGTAACTAACGTGGCCTTGGAAAGGATGTTACGTCGTTTGGGGGTTAATGTAGTCCGTTTAGGTAACCCTAGACAAATCGGGGTGGAACGCGCGGTCGCGTTGAGTATAGAAATAGACGATATAACGCATGCCGCGTTATTTTCAGCCGCCTACGCCTGCATTGATGCGCATCATCCGGAATTCGCGCGATCTGCAAAATTGAACTCTAATACTAGCATGCCATTGTCGGCGCATTTGGGTGATTACCAACCCGCGCCACGTCAGACGCACTAGGCAATGTATTTAAATTTAACACACAATCGTTGAGTTATTGAATTGCATTTTCGGGCACCGCTGCGGGTGCCCGAACGAGGCCCGCGTAAACATAGGTCGGGTCGAGGATGCGCATTCGCCAAGCGAGAGTCCCTTGTTAAAAACGATAGTTCCACATAGCGCACGTGGGATGTTTGCGACCTGAGCTTATTGATCTCACAGAGTTTAGATGCTGACCAATTTTGTAGCGATGGCCTTCGCTACGGCCATACGTCGATTTGAGACGCCGAGTTTTTTAATGATATTCCCAAAATGAAAATTAATCGTGCGTTCGGTGCATGACATGATGGTACCGATTTCCCAAGAACTTTTGCCAGCCGCAGACCATTTTAGACATTCGGTTTCTTTGGGTGTCAGGTATATTCCGCTTTCTTCAGCGGTTTCCTCGCCATCGGTTTCGCCTGGCGTAGTTGAACCGATGCGCTGTATCGCCTCGAATAGATAGGTTGACAGCAGCATGGAGGCAGGTAAATTTTCTTGCGCGTGACGCTGCTGCGCATCCCCAAATTCTCTGCCCGACGCGAAGCTGGTCATCGCTGCGCTACCATTGGAGCCGTGGACGGGGATGGACAGTCCGCTCGTAATTCCATAACTGCGTGACTGTTCCAATAACGATGCCGCTTCTTTTTGTTTAAAGAGGCCGGGGTGCCAAACCAGGGGTAATGTGGAACGACGCGCGTGCAGGACGGTGGGGTCCTTCTCTATTAAATTTTGTTTGTCATAAATGGTGCGCCAAGTTTGGGAGTAAGTGCTTACAACAAGAATCTGCCCGGCGTGTTGCACGCCCGCGACGAAAGTATCATAACCTAGCGCGTGTACTAAACGAGACGCTTTTTCTTCAATGTCCTTGAGAGATGCTGCCTCCAATAATCCCGCAAGTTCGAAATGATTGATCTCTGACATCCGTCATTCACACTCTTCTTAATCCCATCCAAAGTAAAATCCATTTTTTTTACCCACATAAAAATCATGAGTTAGCATTCATTAAAGCATAGAGCCGTTTCAACTGTCAAGATTATAGGCGGACACAAACGATGACGTTGCAGCGTGCGTTGATTTCGCGCAACGTACATCTTGAATTATTTCCGGGGGATACTGGGGGTGATCTAAACAGGCGGTGTTTGTTCGGCTATTTTTTATATCGCATGCGCGTGCCGTGTACCAAAGATAATTCAATTTCCTCTGCCGCCAACTCCACGGGAAATAGGCAGCCGGAGATCTTGCAACCGTTGATGCTGGCGCCCGCGAGTTTAGTTTGGCTGAAATCGATACCGCGCAAATCGGCCTGACGAAAATAGGCGTTGCTGAAATCGAGCCCGGCGGCCTCTAGACCGCGCAGATCCAAACCGCGTAAATCCGCCCCGGTGAGATCGGACTTTTGTCCCGCCGCACGCAGTTTATTAAATTCGCTGATTTTCCCTTCACGCAACAATTTATACATATTGTCCTGTTTTATTTCAGGTGCTTTTGTGCTCATGGGGCCTCCTAGCCGAGTGATGTACGTCACTATAGCGGCATGCTGGATTCCTACTATAGCAAAAAAAATCCGTACCCAGGGCGGGTACGGACTAAAAAACTGTACTTTGAAAAACTGCGGCCGTTTGCGATACTCGCAAATAATACCCTACTAAAATGCCTCGACTAAGCGATCGTTAAGCGGCTGCAACGGGCGTGCATTCATCGGAAATAGCGCGGTAAACGCCCCCAATTGCTTGTCGCTGAACTCTTGCTGCGATTGCATCACGTGCCATTGTACGCCTTCGGTGCAAGGCGGTGTGGTCAGCGAGCCAGCGAAGTGAAAATAGTTTTTTTCTTTGGGTAACAGATCCGCGACATTCAGGCTGCCTTTGGTGTGTTCTTTACCCTCGGATTTAGGCATGTTCGCCCAAATTTTATCCAACGTCGCGCTTGCCTTGGCGCCTTTATTAAACAATACCCCGACCACGGCCAGTTCACCATCGTCCGCCTTGTGCACCAAGTGTGCGACCAAATCGGCGCGCTTGCCTTGGATCGCCTCTTCGCTGGGTGTGTGGAAATGGAATTGCAACAGGTTGTATTTTTTGCCGTTCATCACCGCAAAACTTCCTGCGGGGTAATTCACTTGGATAGTGTGCCCATTATTGACGACCTCTGGGTTTTCCGCCGCCTGATAATTAAATTCAATGGGCTTTAAATTGGCCTTGCTCGCGCCCACGATATTGATCGGTGATTGCGATTTGCCGGTTTGGCAGGCGCCGCCCCAATGCTCAGGGCCCATTTCGCCGTTGTAATCCCAGTGGACACCACCGTGACCGTGCGCCGTCTTTTCTGCCGCGTGTGCAGTTCCAAAACATGATATACATACAATAAGTGCGTATTTCTTTAACATGGTAACCCCTAGTTTGTCGCTAACCTCCCACCCTCGGCACAGAAAGTCTGCCGACCCTATATCCCCAATGGGAGGGGAAAGTGGATAGTTTAGAAAATTTTTCTTGGACGTCAACAAATATTTTTTATTTACTTGGGGTAAGTAAAGTATTTCTAATGGGTTTGGGCATAATGCAAATTGATTTTATGACAAAAATTCAATTACCCTTGATTTATATACAGGATAAAGTCGCGCAGGGCGGTTGCGCGGCATGGCGATCGTGTGGAAAATTGTCCCTGAATTCAGAGTGTGTATAGGCAGGTTTTTCAGACGTGCTAAAAATTTACGCCCCTTCCGAAAACTCGGCAGGGGCGCAGCAAGAGATTAACTGATGGTTTGATAATATAAATTCTGCGGGTGTTTGGCCTGCGCGAAGAAAAACCAGCGTTCCGCGACCAAGCCGATATATTGCAGCAGATGGGCGAGCGCAAACAATGCCACCGCGCCACCGGACAGTGCAAAAAATATCAACGGCACTGGCACCACAAACGTCAACACGATGAATATCCATTTGACGGATCGCAGAAACATCACAGACCTGCCATGAAAAAATTCGCGTGTATTAAACGAGCCGCCCATCGCGCCCTGTGCCTTTTGTTGAATCTTGGTGTGTTTGACTCCGATCGCGGTCTGCAGGTTACTCATGTGGCGGATGCGCTTGTTGCGGATCAATGAAGCAGCGCGGAAGATCAGCGCGGTGAGTGTCAACCCGATCGCCCACCAGCCGAAGAATTTTACCAACGCGGGCGCGGTATAGACCGAAAACGCCGTCGCCAACACAAATCCGGAGGCGATACCCAGCAACGTGAAGTTAATCAGCGTCAACGGCGTATGCCATTCTTCGATAAATTTTATGCACGCGTAAATCATGCCGGTGC
>JAOUGF010000130.1 GCA_029857925.1 Gammaproteobacteria bacterium | reverse complement strand
TATCAGGGAGCGTATTTAAACAGGGATTCCTCAACCCTTGTTCAGGCCAATATTTACAGCCGGCGATGCTGCCAACCAAACCGAGTGTCCCTAAATTGCGTAAAAAAGCACGGCGCTTCACTGCGTGTCCTCATAGATAGCGAACCAATTCGTTGTTTGCTACTGTATCGCAAACGTTTTACAGTTGCAAAAGGCTTGTCCTGCGGAGAAGGTATGATGAATTATTGCCCGCAATGCGCGCGACCGTTGGTTTTTCGCACCGTTGATGGCGCCTATCGTCGAGTGTGTGCGGAGGCGACGTGTGGTTTTGTGTTTTGGGATAATCCTGTACCTGTCGTCGCGGGTATGGTGGAAATAGATTCGAAGATATTGCTCGCGAGCAATCGTGAGTGGCCGCGTGGCGTGTTTTCCGTTATAACCGGCTATTTGGAACGTGGCGAAACACCGATGCAGGCGGTCGTGCGTGAGGTGCAGGAAGAGCTGGGTGTGAGTGGGGCGCTAGGGAAGTATATCGGCCATTATTCGCTATTTAAACGCAATCAATTGATATTGGCCTATCACATCCACGCGCAAGGTGAGATCGTATTAAACGACGAGCTTTCTGACTATTTGTTATTATCGCCGCAGGAACTGAATCAGTTAACGCCGGTGGAGCTCCCGCCGTCAGCGCCCATCAGCCCTGTATTTAAGCCTTGTGTTGGCAACCAAGATTTTACGGTATTGCCGCTGGCAATGTGGTGTTGGAAAGATTTTCAGTGAGCCCGTTAAAGCCCCGGCGGCGCGAGGTGGATGCGTCGCCGGTGTCATGAGTAAGCGAAGATTTGCGTTATCCAGTGTCTCCCGCTACAAGGGGACCAAAGAAAGTCTATGTATCGCTGATACTCGTTACGCGATTCAATAAATATAACGGGTTAAAAATTCATGCCCAATTGTGCGGCTGCGGCCAACTCATTGCTGCCGACCATCGCCCCGACGTCGGCATGGAGGAGCCATAAATTCAGCCCTAAACCGGCGGTAAACGAGCTCATGCGCGTATTGCTCAAATTAGTGCGGGCACCCGCGCGTATCTGCACTATCCACACATCCACCTCGCCGCCGATGGCGAGATAGCGGGATTTGTCACCGATACCAGCAGGGTCATTTTCAGTGATGTCCAGATCAAGCGTGCCGGTAAGTCTAGGTGTTTGATATGCACCGCCGATGCGCAACGCGGGTACGATTTTGATGTCGTTGTTCAGCGCAGTTTTATACGTCATCGGTAATAAATTCTTGATCGTTGCGCCGACGCGCCAATTTCGTTCGTAAATATAACCTACACCAGTGTCCAAATTAAAGCCGTTTTGTTTTTTGACGTTTTGTTTTAAATAATCTGTAGCGGTCCCGCCGACCGTGCCGAGAGTGGCACCGGAAAAAAGCGCGTCAAAACTGTTGATTTGTTGCACCTTGGGGGTCACGCCCCAATAAATATCTTCGTCACCGACATTTTGTTTTTTTCCAAACGCAATGCCACTTTCAATCACCATAACACCGCGCAACGCGACCGATGATTGCATCTGTGGAGATGTAAAATTGACCAGCGTGGGCAATGTACCTGTCGCCGTATTATCCCATTGATTTAAACTATTGACGATCGCGTCTAGCGTATCTGCATCGCTTTTGGCGTAATGCCCGACCAGTCCGCCCGCCGCCCACTCGCCTACTGTTAATGCAGCGCCCCAATGGTGGCCCGCGATACTCAACACGGCGTTGAGGGATTCATTGATTTCGGCGGGTTTGTCGGAAAAGCTGCGGAAGCCATTATTCAGGCCCAAGATCGCCGAGGCTAGATTACTTTTCGCCGCAACCAATGTATTAAGGTTTGCTACCGAGGGTGTTACTGAGTAAGCATTCAACGCAGTATCGAAATTGGAAGATGCAAGGGTGAACTTTCCTTGGTAATCATTGCTTTTAAAATCCGTCAGCGCCTTTTGCAAGTCATTTGGATCGGCGAAGCGCGCAGAGAACGGCACGCCTAGCGCGAATACATTGGTTTTTGACGGCGCCCCCAACAGCGCCGGATTGTAAAGCGGCGCGTTGTGAAAATCCGCGGAAGCCACACCCGTCCCACCCATCGCCATTGCGCGCGCGTCCATCGCCATAAAGGGTACGGCGTGCACAGTTGCCGCATAAAATATCATATACGGAAATATTATCCACAATTTACGCATTACAGACCTCCTGGCGTCATTACTTATCTTTCACGATGGTTGTTGGGCGAGGTACCCCGAGGCGGGTTCCGACACAACTAGGTTACTCGCGATCCGACTGAAAATCAAAGGTAGCGCGCGTTGTGTATCGTTGAATTATTTCCATGTTTTTAAAGGGATTGAAAACCTGTTGACCAGAGACTAGGCTACATAGCGACTGACCTATCGGTCAGTATTCTAGCGGTGTGTTAAAAACGTCACGAGCGCCGCCAAGACAGGGCGAAAAAGCATGAAAAAGCCGGATTTACACGGGGTTTACCGCTATGCGATCCCGCATTTTTCGTCTTTTTGCAACGCAGGACTGGCAAGCTTAGTAATTTTTCAACAGGCTGCCAGGTTGCGCAACCAAGACCCCGAAGATGCCGAGCAATGACCACAACGTAGTGGGAATCGCGCCGTTTACCGCGCCACTCACGCGTTCATTAGTTAGCGCAACGGTAGTATAAACCCTATGCGGATCACTTAAAGCGCGCCGAGGACTCTATGCAGCGAGCAGTTAAAGCCAGTGTATTAGGCGTATGTTGTATCTGGGGCTTGGCGGCATGCCATAGCAAGCCAGAGGAAACCAAATCTTCCACGCGTAAGGTCATCGTATCAGTCACGTCGGCGATAGCGCAGGATATCAATATCACAGAAGAAACCATCGGCGAGGTCAACACCCGCCAGGCCCCGCAATTGGCCGCAGAGGTCAGCGGAAAATTACTGCGTATCCATGCCGATGTCGGTCAAAAAGTTCGACGTGGGCAGTTGCTCGCCAGCTTGGATGACCGCGATCAGGTATTGGCGCGCAATCAGGCGCACTCGGAGATCAAACGCCTGGAGGCGTTGCTAAAAAATCAAGAACGCCAGACCGAACGCGCGCGCGGCATGGTGAAAGACAATTTTGCGACCCAATCCATGCTTGATGATTCCGAAGGCCAATTGTCGTCGATGCAAGAACAGTTGTCCGCCGCGCGTTCGCGCCTGGAAACCGCGCAACTAAACGTGGATAGGGCGCGCATCGTCTCACCGATAGACGGGCGTATTGAAGAACGATTAGTTGCGGCGGGCGATTATATACGGCCCGGCACGACCATATTCAGGTTAACCACTACCGATCAACTTTACGCGTTTTTACCGGTGCCGGAAAATTTAGGTCCGAAGATGCGCGTGGGTTTGCCGGTGGAGTTGGTCAGCCCCGCCGCGCCGCAACAAGTGATTAAGGGGAAAATCGCGGAGATACGTCCAATGGTTGAGCGAGCCACGCAGTCGATTAATCTGGTTGCGGAATTCGATAATCCAGGGCACTGGATACCAGGCGCGAGTGTGCGCGGCACCATCATACTAGAACGTCGCAAGGGCGCCATTTTAGTCCCTGAGCCCGCGCTCGTAAAACGCCCGGCTGGTGATGTGGTTTATGTCATCGTAGGTGATAAGACGGCTCAACGCTTGGTCGAAAAAGGCGCGCGCATCAACGGCAAAATTGAAATCACGAAAGGCCTAAAGGCGGGTGAAATAGTGGCGGTCGATGGCGCGGGTTTTCTCACCGATAAGGCCACTGTGGTCACCCAGGAGTGGCGGCCATGACGCTGCCCGAATTATCCATTAAGCGCCATGTGTTGGCCTATATGGTGTCTGCGGTAATGATACTTTTCGGTATCGTAAGTTACAGCCGCCTCGGCGTGGATCGTTTGCCCAACATCGATACCCCCATCATCACCGTTACCACTGTCATGCGCGGGGTCAGCCCAGAAATCATAGATTCCAGTATTACGAATATAATCGAAACATCCGTCAACAGCGTCCCCGGCATCAATCATATCCAATCCAGTTCATCCCCCGGGGTCTCGGTGGTGACGGTTACGTTTAATCTAAATAAAAGCGTGGACGTCGCGTTCAGTGAAGTACAGGCTAAAGTCAACCAGGCGCTGCGCAATCTCCCTAAGGATGCCGATCAACCTGTAGTAGCGAAAGTGGATATCGGCGCGTCGCCGGTATTGTGGATGGCCTTGCAGGGTGATCGTACGCAACAACAATTAAATCAATATGCGCGTCTCGTCATCAAGAAAAAACTGGAAACGATAGACGGCGTGGGCGAGGTGCGTTTAGGCGGTCGTCGCGATCGTACGATACGCGTTGATCTTGATCCTGAACGGATGGCCGCAGCCAAAATTTCGCCGCAAGACATCGTACGCGCATTCAATACGGAACATATTCAAGCCCCGGCGGGTTTTTTGGTAGGCGCACAGTCCGAGTTAATGGTGAATCTGGATTTTGAATTTCATTCCATCGAAGATTTACGCGCAATGGTGTTGGCCTACCGCAATGGCGCGGCGGTGCGTTTAGGCGATGTAGCCAAGATTGAGGACGGCCTTGCAGATTACCGCCAGACCGCGCATTTCAGCGGCAAACCTTCGGTGGGCATCGGTATCGTAAAAATCGCGGGCACGAACACAGTGGCGATTATTGAGGAGGTCAAACGTCGTTTAGACACGGATATCTTGCCGCAGCTGCCGCCGGGCATGACCATAAAAATCTCGACCGACGATTCGACATTTATCAATGAAATGGTTGACGCGTTGAAGGAACACTTGGTGTCGGGCACGCTTTTAGCGGCCCTTGTTGTGCTCGTTTTTTTAAAAAGCATCCGCTCTACTTTGATTATAGCGATCGCCATCCCGGTGTCCATATTGGGCGCGATCGCGGTCATGTATTTCGCCGGGTTCACTTTTAATTCCATTACACTACTGGCGCTGCTGCTGCTGGTGGGCGTTGTCGTCGATGATGCCATCGTAGTGCTTGAAAATATCTTTCGTCACCGAGAGCAAGGGGAGACGGATGCGGTACAGGCTGCGATCAACGGTACGCGCCAAGTGGTATTCGCGGTATTGGCGGCGACACTGTCCTTGGTCGCGATTTTTACACCCGTGATATTTTTGGGCGGAATAATCGGCCGCTTTTTCCAATCGTTTGCAGTGGTTGTGGTATTTGGCGTCATGGTGTCATGGTTGGTATCAATGACACTCACACCGATGTTGTGTTCCCGGTACTTAAAGGTGGCGCCACAACATAATCGGGTTTACACGCTGTTAGAGGATATTTTTCTCGGCATCGAAAATTTATATAAACGCCTCTTGGTTTTTTCATTGAGCCACCGTTGGAAAGTGGTGTTGATTACGCTATTACTCATCAGTTCCAGTATATTTTTCTTCAGCCAAGTCGGTAAAGGACTAGTGCCCGAGGAGGACGAAGGCCGATTTATGGTTATGATGAAAACCCCCTTAGGTTCGAACATTGAATACACCTCCAGCCGACTGGCGCAGGTTGAAGGCGTGTTGGGGGCGCAACCCGAGGTCATCACTTATTTCACCGCAATCGGCTTGGGTCAGGCGGGGCAGGTCAATCAAGCGATGGCCTTTGTACGTCTACAACCGCGCGACCTACGTTCCCGTCACCAAAAAGACATTGTAAGCGAGGTGAGCAAGAAACTCGCGCAATTACCGGGAGTCAAAGCCTTCGCGATGCCGGTGCCTATGATGGGCGGGCAACGTGGCGATCCGTTGCAATTTTCGGTGGTAGGTCCGAAACTCCAAGAGGTCGCGCGCTATTCAAAAGTATTGAACGAGCAACTCGTGAATGTACCGGGGTTGGGTCGATTGGATTTGACGTTGGATTTGGAATTGCCGACGTTAGAGCCGCAATTGGATCGCGGACGGTTGGCGGATTTGGGACTTAACGCGCAGGATGTTGCGGTCGCGATTCAGGTGATGGGTGGCGGGTATAATATTGCGCGTTATAGTGATAAACCCGGCGACGGTGAGCGTTACGACATCCGCATCAAGGCCAAAGAAGGCAGCATTATGCATGTGCGCGACTTGAGTCGTATATTCCTACGCAACAACCAAAACAATTTGGTTCGCTTGGATACAGCGGTTTCCTTCCGGGAGTTGTTGGGACCCGCAAGCATTTCGCGCTTGGACTTGCAATACAGCGGTAGTTTTTTCGGCACGCCGACGATTCCTCTCGGTGAAGCGGTGAGCAAGATCACAGCCATCGCAGACCAGACGTTGCCAATAGGATATTCAGTAAAATTTACTGGGCAGGCGGAGGAATT
>JAOUGF010000129.1 GCA_029857925.1 Gammaproteobacteria bacterium | reverse complement strand
ACGCGCTGCTCGACGACGGTGACGAAATCCTGATCCCTGCCCCCGATTACCCGCTGTGGACGGCGGCCGTCAATATGGGCGGTGGGCGCGCCGTACACTATTTGTGTGACGAATCCGCTGGCTGGCAACCCGATTTAGACGATATTGCAGCGAAAATCACCGCCAACACCAAAGGCATCGTCGTCATCAACCCCAACAACCCGACCGGCGCGGTATACAGTGCCGCCACGTTGCAGGCCATAGTCGAATTGGCGCGTAAACACAACTTGATTGTCTTTGCAGACGAGATCTACGACAAAATATTATATGATGGCGCCGTCCACACCACATTGGCGTCATTGGCTGACGATGTGCTGTTTGTCTCGTTTAATGGCCTATCCAAGGCCTATCGCGTCGCCGGTTTTCGCACCGGTTGGATGCTGGTCTCCGGCGCGAAGCACCGCGCCAAAGACTACATCGAGGGGTTGAAAATGATCTCGTCGATGCGTTTATGCTCCAATGTGCCCACCCAATACGCAGTGCAGACCGCGTTAAACGGTTATCAAAGCATTAATGACCTAATCGCGCCCGGTGGTCGACTGTATCGACAGCGCGAAGTCGGCTGGCGCATGCTGAATGACATCCCCGGCGTCAGTTGCGTGAAGCCGTTGGGGGCGCTCTATTTGTTCCCCCACCTAGACCCCAAGATCTACCCGATAGAAGATGACCGTCAATTCATTTTGGAATTGTTATTGGAAGAAAAGGTATTGGTGGTACAAGGCACAGGGTTCAATTGGCCGCAACCCGACCACTTCCGCGTGGTTTTTTTGCCTCACCAAGATGACTTGCAAGAGGCCTTGACGCGTGTCGGTAATTTTTTACAACGCTATCGTGAACGCCACGGTACGGGCTAGGCAAACGGCACGCCTACACCGCATCACTTCGTTACGTTCGCACCGTAGGTATCACTGCAAAAAAATGGGCCATACTCAGAGATTCGAGTATGGCCCCACTTTACTGAGTTCAACTATTTCAGCGACCAGTTGCCGGTTTGCGTATCCTGTACATAGCGCGTCTGAAAATGCTGCACGCCTTTGGCCGCAACGTCGCGCATCGCGTCAACAAAGGTATCGCAATCGTCAAAGCTATTACTGATCGAAAAACTCGCGCGCGCGATACAGGGGATATTGCGCGTCAAGCCTTGATCAACCTCGGTCGCAATACGACGATCGTCGGCATCCGTAATACGCTTCAGTTTGCGCACATATTCATAGGTACAAAACGCACCTGAGCGCAACCCAACGCCGTACTCTTTAGAAAGCACCGCCGCGATCAACCGCGCATCAAAACCGTCCAAGTCATACGGAATCACGTGTTTGATCCGATCGGGCGGCACGTGCATACGAATGCCGGGAATGGCATTTAGCTTGTGATACGCGTAGCATACCAACGCGTGTTCATAGGCCACCACGCTCGGTAAACCGATACGATCATACACATCCATCGCCTTCACGAGCGCCATAGGCCCCATCGCATTCGGTGTACCCGCGTCATGCGCACGCTCAGTAAAATAGCGTTTTATTTCCAAGCCGCGTGTAATATAGGGCAAATTGCCGCCACCGATATGATAAGGCATTTGCTGATCAAAAAAGGCCTTAGGCCCCACCAACACACCGATACCGTAGGGTGCAAACATTTTGTGTCCGGAAAATGCGATAAAATCCAGGTGAGCCTCGTCATCGTTAGGCAACATATCCACTGATTCATGGGGGATGTATTGACACAAATCCGCGAACACCTGCGCGCCATAACGATGCGCGAGCCTGGCAATATCATATATTGGAGGAGAATATCCAGTAATATTGGAACACGCGGTAAACGTCACCAATTTGATACGCTCTTCCAGCGGGCCCTGCGCGCGCGCTTTCAGAATTTTCTCGATTTCATTCAAATCGACCAATCCGTCTTGGTCGGTGCGATACTGTACCACCGTGCCTTTTGTCACCCACGGCAATAGATTGGAGGAATGTTCAATATCCGATACCAACACCTTACCGGGATAGCGCGCCCACAAGGCCGCAGCTTGATTAATAGACTCTGTGGTATTCTTCGTGAAAATAACATAGTTATCCGCGCGCGCGCCGACGAATTTACAAATCCGCTCGCGCGTCGCATCATATTGGTGAGTGGTAGAAACCGACTTCTGACCTTCACCGCGGTGCACGCTGCCATAACTATTGAACCATTCATTGATAAAATTTTTCACTTCTAAAAACGGCATCGTGGTAGCCGCGTGATCGAGATTGACATAACGTACATCACGACCGTCGGTTAATTTAACCGTGTAATCCAGGCCTTTTACATCGAACAACGGACGCAATTTCTCGTTCCAAAAACGCCGGTAATCCCCTTGCAATAAATTACCTTCCATCCCTTCCTTGCCCATAACCTGCACCTCTTTGTAAACTCACCCCATCTGTGACTCTCAACCATAGAGCCGCCTCCCTATCCGCTGCGCGCCTTATTCACATCAAGGTGTAGCGTGATAGACCCCATGACATCATTGCGACGTCAATCAACACTGATTCGAAATATTTTGGTATAAACTTTTCTTGATGATAGTGACAAACAACTGATTTTGCAAACAATAATCTATTCCCGCCAAAGTGTTGCGGGCTTTTATGCTAAAATTTTTCTATAGCAAATCGTTTTGAATTATTCTAGTATGCAGTATGCTCGAACTACACCGCACCAAACGCCTGAACAACCTCACCTGCGTTATCAAATTGCGAGATCGCTATGCACATTGAACTTGAGAAGCCTAAAATGGGCGTATATAAACGCCACATGCTGGTTTGCGTCGGCCCACGCTGCACGCAAGAAGGTGAGTCTGAACAACTCTTTCAAAGCCTGGCGGAAAAATTTAAGGCGGCGGGGATAGATCAAGGCGAGCTACGCGTAAAACGCACGCGCACACATTGTTTTGCAACCTGCAAATCCGGCCCGATATTGTGCATACAACCCGATGGCATCTGGTATTACAACGTGACGCCCACCAACTTAGACCGCATTATTAACGAACACCTGGTGCAGGGCAAGCCGGTGGAAGAACTTATTTATCATCGCGGGCCCCAATAACGTGCAACAGGACATCCTGAGCAGCACACTGCCCAGGAGCACTCGCATCAATATTCCATCGACAAACTCTTATTGACGATTTCATACACGTCTTTAGATAAACCTGGTACCGCCGCAATGTGTTTTAATTGCGCCTCCATCAGACGCCCACGCGTCGGCTCGTATTTCCTCCACAGCGTGAAAGCGGAGACTAAACGCGCGGCGATTTGCGGATTCATACTATTCAGGCGTTCGACATAATCCGCAACCAACGCATATCCTTCGCCACTGATGTCGTGAAAACGCACGATATTTCCACTAAACGCCCCAATCAGCGCGCGCACCTTATTGGGATTCTTGATATTAAAGGCCTGATGAGAGGTCAACGCGCGCACACGCTGTACGGCGTCATCCAAACGCGAACCCGCCTGCAGGCTCAACCATTTATCCACCACCAATGCCTCATGCTGCCAGCGTTGATAAAAATCCGTCAGGATTTCATCGCGTTCAACACCTGCGGTATTACACAAAAAATACATTGCACTCAACGTATCCGTCATATTATTGGAATGGCGATACTGAGTGATGCAGCGTTTATGTATGTTTGGGTCATCTAATTCCATCATATACCCCAAACACACATTGCGTAACGCGCGACGACCCATCGCGTCTCCGTCAATTTTGTACGGTCCCCGATCGGACAATTCTTCATAAACTGACGCAAACACATCGACCAGTTCGCGCGCCAACGCGGCGCGTACAAAACGACAGGCCCGGTGAATTGCGCCCGGATCAATACTGTCGGTGAATTCTGCGACATAACCTTCCGCTGGCAACGTCAATATCTGCGCCTTCATCGCAGGGTCTAGGCTGCGATCGCCCAACACGCTGCGCATCGCCCGCACGTAACCATCATTCATCATTAACGGCGCGTCCGCCTTCACCGCTTCCATCAATGTTAGAATCAACTTCAGCGCCAACCGCTGCCCGGATTCCCATCGGTTAAATTCGTCACCGTCATGTGCCAACAAAAACGCGTGATCTTTATCATCGAAATCGATATTCAATTTTACGGGCGCGGAAAACCCCCGTAACAATGACGGCGTCGGCGCTTGCGCCACGTCCTCAAAAACAAACGTCTGCACCGCCTCGCGCAACTGCAATACGCGTGTAGTGCCCGCAGAAGTCACCTCGCCCAACAACTTTAATGGTAACTCTTTACCCTCGCGATCCAATAATGCCATAGCAATAGGAATGTGAAAAGGCTGTTTGGAAGACTGTCCAGGCGACGCTGTGCACGATTGTTCTATCGTCAACGCAAAGCTGCGGGTCTTGGCGTCATAACGACGCGAGACATTCACCACTGGCGTGCCTGCCTGCCGATACCACAATTTGAATTGCGATAAATCGAGATCATTTGCATCTTCCAATGCGCGCACAAAGTCGTCGGTCGTCACCGCCTGCCCATCGTGGCGGTCAAAATACAAGTCCGTGCCGCGCCTGAACCCCTCTGCGCCCACCAGATACGCCAGCATGCGCACGACTTCCGCGCCTTTGTTATACACCGTCATCGTATAAAAATTATTGATTTCAACATAGGACTCAGGCCGCACCGGATGCGCCATCGGGCCGGCATCCTCGCGAAATTGGTGCGTGCGTAACACATTCACATCGGCGATGCGTTTCACGCCACGCGAGCCCATGTCGGCGCTGAATTCTTGGTCGCGATAAACAGTGAATCCTTCCTTTAAACTCAACTGAAACCAATCCCTGCACGTCACACGATTACCCGACCAATTGTGAAAATACTCGTGACCGATTACGCCTTCTATATGTTGGAAATCCGCGTCCGTCGCGGTATCAGGCCTGGCCAACACATATTTTGAATTAAAAATATTGAGCCCTTTGTTCTCCATCGCGCCCATATTAAAATCATCGACGGCCACCACCATGTAGATATCGAGATCGTATTCGCGCCCGTACTTTTCTTCGTCCCAACGCATCGCGTTTTTCAGCGAAAGCATCGCATGACCGCACTGATCGGCATTATGGTGCTGCACGTACACGCGTAACGCGACACGGCGGCCCGACATGGTCACAAATTCATCGTCGATACGCGCGAGATCACCGGCCACCAACGCAAATAGATAACTGGGCTTCGGAAACGGGTCATGCCATCGCGCACTGTGCCTGCCGTCGGCCTCATCACGTATCTCCACAAGATTGCCGTTAGAAAGCAAATGCGGATAACGTTTTTTGTCCGCGCGCAAGGTCACCGTGAAGATGCTCATCACATCGGGCCTATCGAGATAATAGGTGATACGCCTAAACCCTTCCGGCTCGCACTGTGTGCAAAAATTGCCGCTGGAACAATACAAACCGTTCAACGTCGTGTTTTGTTGCGGATAGATTTTCGTGACGATGCGCAAATGAAACTGTCGCGGCACCCTGGTCAACGTGAGGCTCGCGTCATCACGCATATAATCCTCAGGACTTAGTGTTCGCTCGTCCAACGCGATGGACAGCAACTCCAACTCGGCACCAAATAAGACCAAGGGATGTGTCTCGCTCGCCGGATAAAGCGCGGTAATTTCCAAGTCTGTGGTGACCCGCGTGTGCGCCTCACCCAAATCAAAATCGAGCGCGATACTTTGCACTCTATATTTCGGCGCGCTATAGTCGGCCAGAAAGTTTGTTTGCACAGAGGGGTTGGCGGACATAAAATTTTCCTCGCGAGGGTTCGCTATTAAACTTCCAAAACAATTAATTTGCCTCAACTCTTACCACAAGGGTACAGAGGTTTGTCTAACTAAGAGCAACGTCTAATGCCGGTAGCCAAGCGGGATTTGTGCCTATGCTCTGCGGTTGACGATCTGGATATCGTACGCCAAATGATGAAATTTGCTTTGCAACCCGTCAATAATTTGACCTATTTTCTATTGTATAGGCCCACAAGGCCTACATCCGGCTTAATCATGTCCACGACCTGCCCGGCTAGATTAATTATTCTATATAATATCATACGCTTGCGAATTCAATGATACCGCAGTTCATGGATAACGTTCAGCGCCGCGCCTCTGCGGCGTTAAGTGATTCGATTATACCTGGGGTACGTAGATCAGGTACTAGCACGCGAACAGGAATTAAAGGGAAAACTATAAAAAAACATAAAAAAGGCCCAATACCTCGCGATATCGGGCCTATAAATTGAACTCTGAATTTCTTGACACTCGGCTAATGGTTGACTACCAAACAG